>NZ_JASJFB010000091.1:0-15026 GCF_030065455.1 Microcystis sp. M53602_WE12
GGCGGCTCCCCAGAACAGTCTCAGCCTGGAAGTTGGTCACTAGCTAGACACTACCTAACAGCCACAGGCGATAGGCTGAGAGGCCAGAGATGCTGTCGTGGCTTTCATCTTACCTCTCAGCGGTTTTTGAGATGTTGCGTTTTTACGAGTTCCGAAGACAACTTGATTATAAAACTCAGTTGTATGGTTCGGAATTAATCATAGCCGATAGGTGGTTTCCTAGCAGTAAAACCTGTTCCAATTGTGGGTACAAAAAAGAGTCTCTATCTTTAACTGAAAGAGTTTTTGAGTGTGAGCAATGCCATGTAGTTTGCGGTCGAGACTTGAACGCTAGTCTAAATCTAGCTTCTTTGGCGGTGAGTTCCACCGTGTCAGCTTGTAGAGTAGATAGTGCCGACACTACTACAGTGAAGCAGGAAGTTAACGTCAAATTTGCTCATGAGTAGATTTGAGTAAGTTTAACAGAACGGAACTGGTAGCCAAAGCCTCTATTGACACTCCCCGAAGCGCTCATGGGAGGGAGTGTCAACTCTACCAATCACCGCCGCCGCCACCCCCACCGCTACTGCCACCGCCGAAATCACCACCATCATAACCGCCACCACCATAACCACCACCATCATAACCGCAATAGTCGCTATTGCCGTTGCTGCCACCACTGCGGCCACCTCGACCATTGCCACCAACGGCACAACGAAAATAAACAAAATATAGAATTAACATCAAGGGAAAAGACACTCCCACCATCAGGATAGCCAAAACAAGATGAAGAATGGACATTGCGATTTGAGGCTTAAATTCAGTTTGTCGCAACCCATAAGCACTACGGAGAAACCCGCTCACAACTGTTACACCTGCTCGAATACCTTCTTCGTAGTTTCCCGTTTTGAAGCTAGGAATCATGTAGGTGTAGATAATATCCTTGACCTGAGCATCGGGTAAAAATCTTTGGACTCCATAACCGGTCTCGATTTCTACCCGTCTATCCTTGAGGGAAACGAGGATTAAAACCCCGTTATCTTGCGATTTTTTGCCGATTTTCCAACGATTAAATAGGGCTGTGGCGTAGGCTTTGGGGGTAGGATAGGGTAAGGTATCGGGGACGGTGACAACAGCAATTTCTGCGCCGGTTTCTACCTCTAATTTGGCTATGTCACCGGAAATTTGCGTAACACCCGCCCGACTTAAAATATTAGCTCGATCGCTGACCCATAATCCCCCGTGCGGATTTAGTTTCGGTATTTGTTCGATGGGAATAGCGTTGACTAAGGGGGGTAAAATAACAGGGGGAAGAGCGAACATTGTCACCAGAAAAATTCCTAGGGGCAAGGGGCGAATTTTAATCATTTTCCTGTCTCTCCATCGGTTTGTAGTCTTGTTTTAGCAATAATGCGGGTTTTCTTTAAATCTCCCTCGCTCAATTCTTCTCCCACCTGTAAACGGGTGGCATTAGTTTGGAGGACAGTGGCGGCGTTTTTTTCTCCCAATTGTAAGGCGGTTTTGGCGGCGGTTTGTAGCATGGTGGCGGCGGCTGCTCGATCGCCCTGTTTTAATTTTTCTTCAGCGATTTGGGTTTGACGATATTTGGCTAAAGTCAGAGTCGATTTCTGAACTTGCTCGTTTAATTGGGATTGATAGATAGCTTGGGAGGCGATATTAAGGCTAACAGTCGCAGTTTCTAGCCCTTTTTGACCAGAAGCGGGATCATCGTAGCGAATCTTCACCTTAGCTATGGTATGAGTACCGGGGGGAATTTGGTCGATATAGAGATTGAGGAGGATAATTTTTTCTTCATCTATCATTAAATCACCCAAACGGGTGATGTAAAAATTGCCCTCTTTTTGTAAGCTCATTTCTATAGTTTCTGGGGCAACTTGGGCGATGGGTTTTAAGTCGGCTAAATGAGTCCGAGCATCTAATTCTAATTGCAGGAAAGCGTTAGTTAACCGCACAGATTGCAGACGGTTAAACAGACGAGTAAATTCAATTAAAGCCTGTTCGGGTCTTTCGATATAGGATAAACTTCCGCCGGCGATATCGGCAATTTTTTCTAGGATATCTTGATTCCAATGATCGCCAAAACCGAAGGTATTTAAGGTGATACCGTACTCAGCCGCTACTGCGGCTAATTTTAAACAGCGTTGATTGTTTCCGTGTTCATTTTCACCATCGGTAAGCAGAAAAATATGAGACACATAACCTTTGCTGCCGGTAGAACTTTCTTGAATACCTAATTTTATCCCTTCATCGATCGCCGTGCCTCCTCCCGCTTGTAACTGTTTAATTTTTGAGCGAATTAAGGTCAGATCATCCTGTCGCGATTGGGAGGGAAGAATAACTTTAGCGCGATGATCGAAAGCTATCACCGAGAGACGATCATTAATACCGAGGGATTCTATTAAACTTAAAGCCGCTTTTTTGACCGTTTCTAGGGGTTTTCCCTGCATAGAACCGCTATGATCGAGAACTAAACAAAGATTAATCGGTAAATTTGTGTTGATCTGTTCACTGGTGGCGGCGATCGAGAGCATCAGTTGACGTTGACTGCTGCTTTGATTAGCATTGATATTACTGTCACTCAAGGCCGATTTTAGAGTTACCCGCATAAGAGTTTTTAATCGTGGTCGTTGATATTTATATTCTAATGAGTATAGTTAGATTTGTGCTTATTTTCTCGTCTGGCATCGAGTTAGACAAGTTGGAAACTGGGTGCATCTCATTTTTGTCAATCTACATTGATCTTAAAAATTAGGAATTACCCAAAAAAAGAGCCTAAATCAATCAATAAGTCCTTAACAAAAATAAAAAAGGAATAAATACGACTCTCTTATTCTTTGTGTGATAAGTTTAACTTATATAGGAGCGACCGATCTTTGTGTCCTTTGTGTCTTTGTGGTTCGTGCCACTCGCTCGCCAGCAGAATTATATCTCAAGAATACATTTTACCCACCAAACCCAAGAGAGCGTAAATACTAATGTTGAAAGCCTCTATTAATGGCACTTTTGCTCCTTGACTGTTCCCTTTTTGTTAACCACAAAGACAGGAAGTTAGGACTTTAACTAAGGGAGAGAAGGAAGGTGAGAAGAACCATTCATTAAAGCGGCGATCGCTTGTTCTAGGGCCAGGGAAATATGGGTCCAATGGGTTCCCCCCTGACAGAAAACAATATAGGGTTCCCGCAGGGGTCCATCGGCGGAGAATTCCGAGGTGCTACCATCGATAAACGTGCCACCAGCCATCACTACTTGGCTCTCATAGCCCGGCATTTGGGCAGGAATGGGATCCAAGTAGGAACCGATGGGAGAATAGGCTTGAATGGCTTTACAGAAGGCGATCAGCTTATCGGGAGAACCGAGTTTAATTGCTTGAATAATATCGCGTCGAGGCACAAAAGGGGCAGGATTGACCGGATAACCCAACTTATCGCCCACATAGGCAATTAAATGACTGCCTTTCATCGCTTCTCCCACCATTTGCGGCGCTAGAAACAATCCCTGATAAAGAAGACGATTTTGGTCAAAAGTTGCCCCTCCCTCCCTACCGATTCCCGGTGCTGTCAGACGATAGCAGGCCATTTCCACTAATTCCGCTTTACCTGCTATGTATCCCCCGGCCGTGACAATTGTACCTCCGGGGTTTTTAATTAGAGAACCGGCCATCAGATCTGCCCCCACATCGGTGGGTTCTTGGGTGTTGATAAATTCTCCATAGCAATTATCGACAAAACAGACCGTATTCGGGTTTTGTTGTTTAACTATACGGACAATTCTCTCGATTTCGTCAATAGACAAACTCGATCGCCAGGAATAACCGCAGGATCTTTGAATATGTACTAAACGGGTTTGGGGTTTAACTGCTGTTGCCAAAGCCAACCAATCGATCGCACCGGTAGAATCTAGCTCTAATTGCCGATAACTAACGCCAAAATCCTTTAAAGAGCCTTGACCACTGCCCCTAATCCCAATTACTTCCTCTAGGGTATCGTAGGGCGCACCCGCTACCGCTAACATCTCATCCCCCGGTCGAAGAACCCCATACAAGGCACAGGCGATCGCATGGGTTCCTGAAACAAATTGTACCCGCACCGCCGCCTTTTCGGCCCCCAGGGCTTGGGCGAACACTTGATCTAAAGTATCCCGTCCCAAGTCATCATGACCATAACCACTAACACTAGCAAAATGATGCACTCCGACGCGGTTTTCACGGAAAGCACCGAGGACTTTACGGAGATTTTCCTTGACCTGTGCGTCAATTTCCGAAAAGATGGGGAGTAGGGCCTTTTCTGCCCTGTGGAGTAGAGAGGGGATATCCATCAAACAATAGACTGTGATATTTGTTACTATTTATTAAGCGTCAAAGTTCCCCCTGTGTCAAATCGAGACAGATAAGACAATGATGCTCTGTCTCCTGTTGTTTCCCTTTGGGTTATTCAATGACTGTTGCGACTTCCGAAAAACTGCCCATTGACTGGGTGACTCTCATCTACATGGCTTTTATCCACTTAGTGGCTCTTTTAGCCTTCTTGCCTGGCAATTTTAGCTGGGGTGCTGTGGGAGTGACATTAATTCTCTATTGGATTACTGGGGGTTTAGGAATTACCCTCGGTTTTCATCGTTTGGTCTCCCATCGGAGTTTTAAGACTCCCAAATGGTTAGAATACTTTCTGGTTTTCTGCGGGACCCTCGCTTGTCAGGGGGGTGCGATCGCATGGATAGGTTTACATCGTATTCATCATAAATATTCTGATACTGCTCCCGATCCCCACGATTCTAATAAAGGTTTCTGGTGGAGTCACATGGGTTGGATGCTGCACGAAATTCCTGCCGACGAAGAAATCGCTCGTTTTACCCAAGATATCGCCGACGATCCTTTCTATAAATTCTGTCAAAATTATTTTGTTCCTATCCAAATTGTTTTAGGCTTAATTCTCTATGCTATAGGTGGTTGGCCGTTTGTAATTTGGGGAATTTTTGTTCGCTTGGTCTTAGTTTTCCACTCCACTTGGTTTGTCAATAGCGCCACCCACAAATTTGGTTATGTTAGCCATGAATCCCACGATAATTCTAAAAATTGTTGGTGGGTTGCTCTCCTAACTTTTGGTGAAGGTTGGCACAATAATCACCATGCCTATCAGTATTCTGCCCGTCATGGCCTACAATGGTGGGAAGTTGACCTGACTTGGATGACCATTCGTCTGCTGCAAATTCTGGGATTAGCTACTAATATTAAGTTACCCCCCAGCACGGCAACGGCGACAGAAAGTTAGTTTTATCCAGTTGTTAAATTAAATCTAGCCGAACTTATGTTTAAGTTCGGTTATTTTTTCTGCGACTTAACCCAAATCTGACGGCTTTTCCCACGGCACAACTGAGGAATATAGGTACTGCCAATCCTCCCCCAAAAAACGAAATCATTGATAGGATAAACTTGATTATTTCCCCCTCTGTCGAACATTGACTGGGGAAAGCACAACTCATCCCAAGAGCGAAGGATAACCAACCAAAAAAGAAAACACACAGGGGAAATAAGAGGCAAAAAACCAGACCCCCCGCTAGACAGCCTAATCCATTGGCCTTTCTATTCGATTTCTTCTCTGTCACCATCTCTATCGCTAACTTTTTCTAAGCCTTAGCATAAAAAGGTCAAACTATCAACTTTTTTAACAAATGTTTAATATTTACGCTGATGTGCCGGAAAGACCCCGGAGAACGTATATTTAAAGCTAATCCCCAAATTATATTAAGTTTCTAATGAAAAAAATCTCGATTTTAGGCTCTACAGGCTCGATCGGCACTCAAACTCTCGATATTGTCACCGATCATCCCGATAAGTTTCAAGTGGTAGGATTAGCCACGGGTAATAATATTCAACTACTATCGGAGCAAATTCGGCAATTTCGCCCGCAAATCGTGGCGATTAATAACGAAAGTCAACTAGAAGACCTAAAAAGCCTAATTTCCGACCTTGACTATACCCCGATTATCCTAGCAGGAAAGGAAGGAGTAATCGAAGTGGCCCGTTATGGCGATTCCGAAAGCGTCGTCACGGGAATTGTCGGTTGTGCGGGATTGCTGCCGACGATTGCCGCTATTACTGCTGGTAAAGATATTGCCCTCGCTAATAAAGAAACCCTGATTGCTGGCGGTCCAGTGGTGCTGCCTTTAGTGGAAAAACACCGAGTTAAATTATTACCTGCTGACTCGGAACATTCAGCTATTTTTCAGTGTTTACAGGGAGTTCCCACTGGGGGATTAAAAAAGATTATTCTCACTGCTTCTGGGGGTGCTTTTCGCGATTTACCCGTGGAAAAATTGCCGCAAGTAACCGTAGCTGATGCCCTCAAACATCCCAACTGGTCTATGGGCAGAAAAATCACCATCGATTCGGCTACTTTAATGAATAAAGGTCTAGAAGTTATCGAAGCTCATTATTTATTTGGTGTCGATTATAATGCGATCGATATTGTTATTCATCCTCAAAGTATTATTCACTCTTTAATTGAGTTACAGGATACATCGGTTTTAGCTCAATTAGGCTGGCCAGATATGCGTTTACCCCTGTTATATGCCTTGTCTTGGCCCGAAAGAATTTATACCGATTGGGAACCTTTGAATTTAGTTAAAGCTGGTAGTTTAACCTTCAAAGAACCCGATCATCAAAAATATCCCTGTATGGGATTAGCCTACGCAGCCGGCCGCGCAGGTGGGGCAATGCCAGCAGTATTAAACGCGGCTAATGAACAAGCGGTAGCGTTATTTTTAGAAGAAAAGATTAGCTTCTTAGATATTCCCCGGGTGATCGAAAAAGTTTGCGATCGCTTTGCAATTCATAACACTTCTACCCCTAGCCTAGATGACATTTTAGCCGCCGATAATTGGGCGCGTCAAGAGGTATCTAACTGTCTGATTGCCAATCCGGTCTAGATAGTCTAGATTCTGTAGGGATGTTAACTATAATGTCTCTACAGATATAGGATAGAAAAATCACTAATTTCGGCTATTTTTTCTAGTTAACTAGATTTATGATGATCATGACAAGGGTTGATAAGTAGCTGGTTATAATTAAATTAAAAATGGATTTTAGGTTCGATCCCCCCTGCCCCCCTTGATAAGGGGGGTGCCGATAGGCGGGGGGATCTGATAACTTTTAACGCCTACCTACTTAACCTTCAATAAACCTCTTGACTAATTAATTTTTGAGGGTTCAAAAACGGCAAAAATAAGGATTAAATTGCCTAAAATCCGTAAATAGACCATTTAATTGATTATTATTCATTCTTAATTCTCCTGACTACTGACTCCTAACCCTAACAACAATTTTTGATTTTTACAATGAGGTGTAATGACCCTGAAACTTGATCAAAAATAAGATAAAATAAACAAGATAGCGGTTATTACTTTTAATTTTCTATGGTTACAACTTCTCTATCCCTCCCCGAAATCGCCAGAGAAACCCGTCAAGCGAGTCGTCAACTGGCTATCCTGACTAACGAAGAAAGGAATGAAGCTTTAGAGGCTATTGCTGAGGCTTTAACTGCCAATGCTGATCAGATACTAGAAGCTAATATCGCCGATGTTCAAACTGCCAAAGCGATGCAATTATCTCCGGCTTTATGTGCGCGATTAGAGTTAAGTCCCAGCAAATTAAAAGCCGCTATTGCCGGGGTGCGAGATGTGTCTAAATTAGCAGATCCTTTAGCTACGATGCAAATTAATCGGGAATTAGATCAAGGTTTAATTCTTCGGAGAATAACCTGTCCTTTAGGGGTTTTAGGCGTTATTTTTGAAGCTCGTCCCGATGCTTTAATTCAAATTACCAGTTTAGCGATTAAATCTGGTAATGGCGTTATTTTAAAAGGGGGGAAAGAAGCGATCCGTTCTTGTCAAGCTTTAGTAACAATTATTCATCAGGCATTGAGTCAAACTAAAGTTAATCCAGCAGCGGTACGATTATTAACAACACGAGAAGAAATTCAGGAACTCTTAAAACTCGATCAATACATCGATTTAATTATTCCTAGAGGTTCTAACGAATTTGTTCGTTATATCCAAAATAATACCCGCATTCCTGTCCTCGGTCATGCCGATGGTATCTGTCATCTCTACATCGACAAAGAAGCCGATTTAAGCAAAGCAATTAGAATTACCGTCGATGGCAAAACCCAATATCCTGCCGCTTGTAATACCATTGAAACTTTATTGGTTCATCAAGACATCGCTAGACAATTTTTACCCGCAGTGGCACAAGCATTAGAGGAAAAAAAGGTTAAATTATTGGGAGATGAAGCAACTCGTCAGATGATTAACGTACCATCGGCCACAGAACAGGACTGGCAAACCGAATATAGTGATTTAATTCTGTCAATTAAAATTGTCGATAGTCTGGAATCAGCGATCGAACATATTAATTATTACGGTTCTCGACACACGGAAGGCATTGTCAGCGAAAATTTTAACACGGCCAAAACCTTTAGCGATCGAGTCGATGCCGCCGGAGTTTTTCATAATTGTTCCACCCGATTTGCCGATGGTTTCCGTTACGGTTTTGGGGCCGAAGTGGGTATCAGTACCCAAAAAATGCCTCCCCGTGGTCCGGTGGGATTAGAGGGATTAGTGACCTACAAATATCAATTAGCCGGAGATGGTCATATTGTCGCCGATTATTCTGGGGAAAATGCCCAATCTTTCACTCATAAGGACTTATAGTCGAGAAAAAAGCCGATGTTTACAGGATTAATTCAAGCCTTGGCAACAATCCGGGTCGTGGATACCGATAGACTTTATTTGTCTGTATCCTCTGATACAATTATCCGAGATTTAATGATTGGTGATAGTGTGGCTGTGGATGGGGTTTGTTTGACAGTCGAGGAAATTCTCCCAGAGGGTTTTCTGGCCACCGCTTCCCCGGAAACCCTACAGCGCACTACTTTAGGACGAAGGATTAAAACAGAACCCAACGTTAACCTAGAAACCTCTTTGCGGGTGGGTAGTAAAATCGGCGGTCATTTTGTCACCGGTCATGTGGACGGTATTGGCTGTTTAGTCGAATCGATAATCGTGGCTAATTCGTGGGAAATGACCTTTGCTGCCCCTAGTTCCCTAGAAGAGCAGTGGAATAACTACATAGCTCGTTATATCGTCGGTAAGGGCAGTATAGCTGTTAATGGCATTAGTTTAACCGTGGCCGATTGTGATGCCTCCGGCAGCTGGTTTAAAGTGGCTGTCATCCCCCACACCTACGCCGAAACCAATCTTTCCCATTTAAAATTAGGCGATTGGGTGAATCTAGAAGGGGATATTTTAGGCAAATATGTGGAAAAATTGTTAGGAATGCGCTCTTATCACCCTCCTAGCGAGATTAGCCTAGAATTTCTGGCTGAACATGGTTATTAGTTTTCCAGAAAAAGCCTTTTCAACATATAAATTTATTGGCAATTTATCCATTAATTTTAGTTTTAAAATTGCCAACCTTCTCGCTCCATTAAACCCTGAACATTGGTACAATCGATAGAAAAGTGTTGACAGACGGTGGGGATTTTGGGAGCATTAGGCTTTAAGGCTTCTTCGGTAATTACGCAACCGTCTTTTATCTTGGCACAGGCAATAATAAATGGGTCTGCCACTGGCTTTCCTTGTAATCTGGCTTTTTGAATCACTAAATCCTTAAAGTTTCTTATAGAAAAAATTTCAGGAATAAATAAAGTTTCCTGAGCAGTGGGTGGTAAAAATATTTGTTTATTGGAGTCTATCCAATCTAAAACAAATTGTTTATTATTGCCATATTCTACTTCTTTAAGCACTTCGCGTACTGATTGTAGTTTACCTTCTGACACAATCAAATCGATTTTTTGCCAAACGGTAGGAAAACTTTTGGGAAAATAGTTTCCTAAGACCTTAAAACTACTTGTGTCAAAAATGTAAACCATCAAAACAGTCCTTTGTCTAATAAATATTGTTCAAGTTTTTCCACCGTAGCAACTTTTTTAATGTTTAGATAATCAGCAACACGCTCGATATCGTATTGGCCTTGATAGTATTTCTTGAACACAAGTTTTAGGTAATTTTCTCCCAAATATGTCGCCTGACTAGCATAGTAATCACCTCCAGATTTTTTATTTTTGTCCTGACTTTTTCCCACCTGCTCACTGTACCACTCCCTTACTTTAAGAGTATATTCTTTCTGGGAGATTAAGTTATTATCTAATAGTTTTCGTAAAACTACTTCTCGACTAACCTTATAATCACTGGAAATTTTCGAGATAATTTTATCGTTATCGTTAACGTTAACTATTGTTTCTCTGATTATCTCAGAAAAGACATGATTAGGAAGCAAAAACTCCGCAGCAAATTTATTACAAAATATCTCGATATATTTATTTTCTCCTTGCAAACTATTAATATATCTATCGTCAGACTTAGTAATTCCATTAGTCTGCAAAAGAATATGTGCTAATTCATGAAAAATGGTAAATATTTGTCTAGATTTTTCCGTGCTATTATTAATATAGATGATCGGAAATTCAATATCTATCAAGCAAAATCCCGAAATTTCTCGCTGCTTAAAAGAACGCTTAAAAATAAAAATACCGGCTTCTTCCACGGCACTCCGCCATTTTTTTAAGGCAGTTTCCTGATCATTCCAGGTCAGTTGTTCTTCTAGAGTAACGTTTAAATAATTTCTTATCTGTTCGGCTAATCTCCTTAAATCATCACTAGAACTAACCGCAATATCCTGAAAGATTTTCTTGGTACTAGGATTAATACCATTATTAATTTCCTGTAGCGACAATTGCATCGCTTTTGCTTGTCGTAAAGCATAGATAGTATCGGCGGCCAGGTTTTCGATTTCAAAGTCTGGCAAAGTTCTAAATTCTTGTTTTTCCTCCGCTTCTAGGGGAGGTTCTGGGAAAAAGAATAAAGCGAGAGGACGTTTATATATTTCTGCTAACTTTTCCAATTGACTATAGGTAGGAAAGTCCTCTCCTGACTCCCATTTCTCGATAACAGAAACATCTTTTTTAAACTTGAGTGCCACAGACTCAAGAGAATATCTCGCCCTTTCTCTTGCCCATTGGATTATCTTGGGATTAACGCCTGTCAGTTTCTCGCCCATTAGTCGATCTTATCATCACGAGATAGAGATTTCTAGCTTGATTTAGATCATACAGTAGTTTTATTGTACTATATAATTACCCAAAATAGAGACAATATACTGAGTTCTGGATAGGTCAGTGAGGGATTGATAACTTTTTCCTATATAAAAAACCGGTGAAAAGCTTGACATTAGCCAAAATCCCCAGACAATGTTAAGTTAAATTAACCAATAGCCGAGGCTTGTATTTAAGGAAAACCCCTTATGGTAGCAACACCAGTTCAACAGAAATACGACATCAAAGATATTAGTTTAGCCCCCATCGGCAAACAGCGCATCGAATGGGCTGGTCGGGAAATGCCCGTTTTGCGTCAATTAGCGGAACGTTACGCTATCGAAAAACCCTTTGCCGGACTGCGTTTAGTCGCTTGCTGTCACGTTACCACCGAAACCGCTAATTTGGCCATCGCGCTAAAAGCCGGTGGCGCTGATGCGTTACTAATTGCTAGTAATCCCCTTTCCACCCAAGATGATGTGGCCGCTTGTTTAGTGGCTGATTACGGCATCCCCGTTTATGCAATCAAAGGGGAAGATAACGACACCTATCACCGTCACGTTCAAATCGCCCTCGATCATAAACCCCAGATTATCATCGATGATGGTTGTGATGTAGTGGCTACTCTAGTTAAAGAAAGAAGTCACCAATTACCCGACATTATCGGTACTACCGAAGAAACTACCACCGGTATCGTCCGTTTGCAAGCCATGCTCAAAGCCGGGGTGTTATCCTTCCCCGCAATGAACGTTAACGACGCAGAAACCAAGCATTTCTTTGATAATCGCTACGGTACAGGTCAATCTACCCTTGATGGTATCATTCGCGCCACCAATATCCTTCTTGCCGGTAAAACCGTGGTTGTGGCTGGTTATGGTTGGTGTGGTAAAGGTGTCGCTATGCGGGCCAAAGGTTTAGGCTCTAATGTAATTGTCACCGAAATTAACGCCGTGCGCGCCATTGAAGCGGCGATGGACGGTTTCCGGGTTATGCCCATGGATGAAGCCGCTAAAGAAGGCGATATCTTTATCACCGTCACTGGTAACAAGCACGTTATCCGGGCTGAACATTTTGACCTGATGAAAGATGGGGCGATTGTTTCCAACTCCGGTCACTTTGATATTGAAATCGACCTGCAAGCTTTAGGCGCAAAAGCCGATAATGTTAAGGAAGTTCGCAACTTTACCCAACAATATAGCCTAAAAAGCGGTAAATCCGTCGTTGTTATCGGTGAAGGTCGCCTAGTTAACCTGGCAGCCGCCGAAGGTCATCCTAGCGCCGTTATGGATATGAGTTTCGCTAACCAAGCGATCGGTGTAGAATACTTGGTTAAAAATAAAGGTAAATTAGCCCCCGGCATCTACTCAATTCCCTACGAATTAGACCAAGAAATCGCCCGCTTGAAACTGCAAGCCATGGGTATTGAAATCGATACTCTCACCGAAGCCCAATTAGAATATATCAACTCCTGGACTTCCGGAACCTAATATCAGTTATCAGTTATCAGTTATCAGTTATCAGTTATCAGTTTTTTAGCCGTCAGGAGTCGGTCGTCAGGAGTCGGTCGTCAGGAGATTGCTTTGATTTATTCTTGCCACTCCCCCACTTCCCCACTCCCCCACTTCCCCACTTCCCCACTTCCCCACTCCCCCACTTCCCCACTTCCCCACTTCCCCACCCCTAACACCCAACCCCCTTTTTTTACTTTTAAACTGTTTTCTAAATCCTAAAAAAATATGACTGAATGGATTACAAATACAATGACTTCCATGGGCTATTTAGGCATAGCCCTATTAATGTTTTTAGAGAATCTTTTTCCTCCCATTCCCTCAGAATTAATTATGCCCCTGGCGGGTTTTACCGTCCATGAGGGACAAATGGAATTTATTCCGGCAGTGGTAGCGGGGATTTTTGGTACGGTCATCGGAGCGCTACCTTGGTATTATCTCGGTCGGGTTGTGGATGAGGAAAAAATCGAAAAACTAGCCGATAAATACGGCAAATGGATCACTGTTTCCGCTAAAGATATTCAAAAAGCCAATCAATGGTTTAATCGTCACGGTAGTAAAGCGGTTTTACTCTGTCGTTTGGTCCCCGGAGTGCGAACTTTGATTTCCCTTCCCGCCGGGATGAATCACATGGCGATGATTCCCTTTTTAGTTTACTCCACCATCGGCACGACCCTCTGGGTCGTTTTTTTAACAGCAGCAGGTTACTTTTTAGGGAAGAATTACCCCCTTGTGGAAGAATATCTGGCTCCCGTCTCAAAAATCGCCCTACTTGCCCTGGTTATCTGGTTTATCCTCTGGATTATCCGCAAACGTAACCGCCGGTACGAGTAAATGTTGATGAGAGGTGGTGCGTTACGACGGATTGTCACTGGGATTATCCGCAAACGTAACCGTCGGTATGAGTAAATGTTGATGAGAGGTGGTGCGTTACGACGGATTGTCACCTTCCAGTCAGAGCAGCAATTTTTGCCGTCTAACGCACCCTACTGGACTACGTTTTACAGCCGACAACGCTGCAGCAACGGTATCTAATCACGCCGGCTACTCAAGACGGCCGTGATCAGCAAATAGGCCAGCGTCACCCCGATACTGATTTGGAAGGAATAGGGAGCGGCGCGGTATCGATACCAACTAGAAAAAGATTCAAGAATTCTCAGGGTGAACAACACCACCCAATTTAAGGAAAGCATTAGGAGGTAAAAAAACGCCCCGACTCCCAACGACTGCACAAAACGATTTTTTAATAAATCCATAGCCCTAACCAAGTTAACTATAACTCTTGCAAATTAATTATATGTTATAATCATGGTTTAACTAATTTTCCCAAAAAAATTAGCATTACTTTTCTCCATCAATACTAAACACAAGCACGATACTGAAAATGATAGGAATTAGACCTCGACCTAATATAATCTCAAGACTAAAAGTCTTTCTAGTTAAGGAATCTACCCGAATAAAAATTATTTTAATTGCCTCATATTTTTTCAGTAAAATTGAATTAGCAACGATAGATATACATTACAGCCATTGAACTGTTTAGTTAGTACATAAACCGAAAGCAAGCTGTGACTGGGTTATAATTTTTGGAGATGTCTATTGTCGGTAATGCCTCATCCTCAGAAAAGGGAAACTCAACTGTACTAGGCATGAGCAGATGCCCCTTGGTCATCCTGAATCATCTGCATCAGAATGTTTGCAGTTGCCGTTGCGTCGTAGGGGGACAAAATTGGGTACTCTGATGCGGAGAAGATGAATTGTAGTTCAGCGTCTGGGATTTGTGTGGCTAGGACTTTAAAGAGTGATAATTTGTCTGACTGGCTCAGATTGTTGACCAGAGGAATTAACTCAGCGAGTGACATGGTTTAAACTTCTAGAGGTGCGAGAATGAACTCTTAATAAAATCTTAATTGGGGGTATTACCTGGAAAAGTTCGTCTAGAATTCCGTTGGACTGATCCAAAGGCAACCCAATACAAGAGGTCAAATGGCTATTTTCCAATATCAGATTCTTGTAGGAAAGAATGAACCTAATGCTGTGGTCTGGTTTCTGAATGGCAACCAGGTAGGAGCGGATTTGCTACAAATTCTTAATGATTTGGGCTCTCAAGGTTGGGAAGTAGTTGGTATTGGGGATCTAGGTTTTGATAGTCGCTCTGAGATTGTGCTTAAGAAAACAATCTAATCATCCTTAGGTGTTCTTCGTCCCTACTTTTTCAGCAAGCCCTATATAGGGTTTGCTGAATAATGGTAAAACCCTTTTAAAATAAAGCTTTTGACCTGTTAAAGTCCGATGTTAGTGCAAGAAAATAGGATTGGGACGTTCAAAAACCTTGCATTATCCTTCTTGTAGTACATCGCTTGGTACAAAA
>NZ_JASJFB010000533.1:0-7238 GCF_030065455.1 Microcystis sp. M53602_WE12
GTACAGTGCCTATCAAAACATCTGGGTAGAGAAACCCGATCGCCTGCGCTCGGACTACACTGGGGATGAACGAGTTACCCGCTTTTTTTACGACGGTAAAACCTTCACCCTCGCGGATCTGGAACGGGATCTATACGTCACCAAACCGGCACCAAATACTCTAGATGAAGCCTTAGACCAAGTAGAGCAAAGGTACGGGATCAGCATTCCCATGTCAAATCTGGCAGCGAACGATCCCTGTGCAGAGCTAATGGCCGATGTCAAGCAAATTATTTTTATCGGCAACGACATGGTCAACCGCGAACAGATGTATCATCTGCTGCTGATCGGTAGCGATCGCGACTATCAAATCTGGGTCACGCAGGATGCCACCCCCCTACTGAGGAAAGCGATTATCACCTATAAAACTCTACCCGGTTCACCCCAGTACACGGCAATATTATCCGACTGGAATTTTAATCCCAGTACCCCCGCCGATACTTTCACTTTCCAACCGGGATCAGAGTCGATCCCTATCGAACTTCTACCCCCTAGGAATAATCAATCCCAGCCATAAAGCCCGTTCATAAAACGCGATCGCTTGTCGGTATTCCCCTAAATCAGCGTTTTGATATACTTTGAATATCTAACGAATTCGAGGTGGGATAATGAAGTCGCAGATTGGACGCTGGGGTAATTCTTTAGCGATTCGGATTCCCAAGTATGCGGTGGAAGCACTAAACCTCAATCCTAAGGACGTTGTTGAATGTTCTGTGGAAAACGGAAAGCTAGTAATTGAGCTAATTCAAGCCTTGCCTGAGTTAAGCCTAGAAGAACTACTGGCTGAGGTTGTTGAATCACCGGAGCCGGAAGTGGATTGGGGACGGCCAATGGGAGAGGAGGTTTGGTGACATACATTCCAGAACGTGGAGATTTCCTGCGGTTGAGCTTCGACCCACAAATTGGGCATGAGCAAATGGGTAATCGTCCAGCACTGGTGGTAAGCCCTATTGATTTTAATCGCAAGATTGGTTTTGCCTTTGTCTGTCCGGTGAGCAATACGCAACGCCAGAACCCTTTCTACGTCAAGATTCCAGATGGAGAGGCAGTGACAGGAGTTATCATGGTAGATCAGCTGCGATCGTTGGACTTCCGAGCGAGAAAAGCGAGCTTTATCGGCAAGTGTCCAGAACAGTTGCTCCAGGATGTTCTCAGAAGAATTAAGCCGATTCTGTTCTGACAGGGACATTCTCAAAAGTCCCAGAAGAGCGATATTAATTATGAACCCAACCCAGATTTATTATAGAAAATGTTCCCGCCAGAGTTTGTGTAGAAACAGGAGAGCGTTTTTTTTGCACCAGAAACCGTCGAACGCTTGCAGAAAATAATCTGGGAAGATAAAAAAATCAAGGAGTCCGGGCCATGAAAAGATCTTTACGTCAAAACTTATGTGTTCTTGCCGCCCTCCTCTTGGGTACAAGTTTACTGGTAACGGATTATGTGGACGCTCGCGGTGGCGGTGGTGGCGGTAGTCGTGGGGGTGGTGGTGGTAGTCGTGGGGGTGGTGGAGCTTCCCCACGGGTCAACCGCAGTAGTGATCTGCAAAACCGGGGGAATTTTAGTAATCGTTCCCAACCTTCCAGAGATTTTTCTGGAAGACAGGGTGAACGGCAAACCGGTCAACAAAACCGTCAAGGGGAACGCACGGAAAGACAGGGTGAACGGCAAACCGGCCAACAAAACCGGCAGGGTGAACGCAGCGAAAGAACCGATACCCGTCAAGGGGAACGCAGCGAAAGACAGGGTGAACGGCAAACCGGTCAACAAAACCGGCAGGGGGAACGCACCGAAAGAACCGATATCCGTCAAGGGGAACGCACCGAAAGACAGGGGGAACGGCAGCAGCAGGTTAGCGATCGCCAACAGAACCGTCAGAACTTTATTGACGATAATCGCAATGGTTACTGGCGTGGTGGCGGTTGGTACGGTGGCGGTTATTACGTCCCCCCGGGTTGGGGTTGGGTGGGGTTAACCACTGGCTTAGTCATCGGTTCAGCGATCGCCACTCTCCCCCCCTACTACAATACCGTCTATGTGGGTTCCAATTCCTACATTTACTCGGACGGCATCTATCTTCAGCCTAACGGTAGTTCCTACACGGTGGTGGCCCCGCCAATCGGCGCAATTGTCACCTATATCCCAGACGGCTGCACCACAATTACGGCTGACAATACGCTTTATTACAATTGCAGCGGTATTTACTATCAGCCTCTGTTTGAGAATGGTTCCACGGTTTATCAGGTGGTTCGCTTCTAATCGGGTTCTTCTTCATCAATAATTGCCGATCGATCTAATAATAATAAATCTCGCAGGCGATCGGTATCTAATTCGGTTAACCAATTTTCCCCAGCATCTACGGTTTGTTCCGCTAATTGTTTTTTGCTTTCGATCATCTCATTAATGCGTTCCTCTAGGGTTCCCGTACAGATGAATTTATGTACCTGAACATTACGTTTTTGTCCGATGCGGAAAGCGCGATCGGTGGCCTGATTTTCTACGGCTGGATTCCACCAACGATCGATATGAAAAACGTGATTAGCGCGGGTTAAATTTAATCCTGTTCCCCCTGCTTTCAGGGAGAGAATAAAAATCTTTGGTCCCTGGGGATCATTTTGAAAGCGCTCGATCATTTCTACCCGATCTTTTGTTTTGGTAGAACCGGAGAGAAATAATATTTCCTCGGCTAATTTTTTCTGGAGATGGGTTTGTAGGAGTTTTCCCCACTCGGCAAATTGTGTAAAAATTAAAGCTCGATCGCCTTCTGCTATCACTTCCTCTACCATGGCTTCTAAGCGTAATAATTTTCCCGATCTTTGACTGCTTTCTAAACTATTTTCTTTCAAAAAATGGGCGGGATGATTACAAATTTGCTTGAGTTGCATTAGCAAGGTTAAAATTAATCCATGTCTCTGAATTCCTTGAGTTTCTTCAATTTTCTGGAGGGTTGTCTCGACTAATTGTTGATAAAGTTGTCCCTGTTCGTTTGATAAACCACACAGGACATTCATTTCCTGTTTTTCTGGTAAATCTTCAATAATAGTTTTATCGGTTTTTAATCTCCTTAAAATAAAAGGACGGACGAGGGAACGCAAATTGTGCAGGGATTCTTGATCGCCGTATTTTTCAATGGGAAGAGCAAAACGACGCTGAAAAAAGGCTTGAGTTCCTAAAAAATTGGGATTGAGAAAATCCAAAATTGACCATAATTCTGTCAGGCGATTTTCTACGGGAGTTCCCGTTAAGGCAATCCGAAATCCTGCGGGTATTTTTCGCACTGCTTGGGATTGTTTAGCCGTAGAATTTTTAATATTTTGAGCCTCATCTAAAACTAAACCTTGCCATTGTACTGCTTCTAAACTGGACAGATCGCGATAGATTAAAGGATAACTGGTAATAACAACCGATTGATTTTTTACCGCTTGAGCAAAAGCTTGACCTTTTAATCTTTTTTCGCCATGATGCACAAAAACAGCCAGGGTGGGAGCAAATTTTCTTAACTCATGTTCCCAGTTATTGACCACAGAAGTGGGAGCCACCACTAACACGGGATTAACTAACATATCCTGTTCTTTTAATGCTAGTAAAAAAGCGATTAATTGCGGGGTTTTTCCTAAACCCATATCATCGGCTAAACAAGCACCTAAACCCCACTTTTCTAGGAAAGCTAACCAACTAACTCCCTTGATTTGATAGGGACGTAATTCCCCCCGAAATTCCCTAGGTGGGTTGATTAATTGAATCCCTTGATTGTTATTTAAATTATCAATTAATTCCTTTAATGCTCCCTCCGCTTGAAAATTAACTACCGGCAGTTTAGCAATTAGATTATTATCTCCTGAACTCAAGCGCAGAGCATCTTCCACCGAGAGATTCAGGGGAGCGATGGTATTATTTAAAATTGCCTGAGCTGCTTTAACATCGCTAGGTTGTAGGATTAACCATTTGCCCCCCACTTCCACCACTGGCGATTTTTTCTCTAATAACTTATCAAAATCTTTTTTTGATATTTCCTGTTCCCCTACCACTAATTTAAGCTGAAAGTTTAATAAACTGGTTAAACTTAATCTTTCTCCTTTTTTGGGAGTTACACTGGCAGCAATCTTAATTCCTAATCTTTGTTCATTACTACCGGCAGTTAAACCCGTTGGCAAAATTACCCCTAATCCCTGATCTTGCAATTGCCAAGCGATCGAGCGAATAAACTGATAAACTTCGATCGAATCAAGAGAACATTCCTCCGGGTGTCTTTGCTCTAAACTAATTCTAATCGGTTCGTACAATCGCGCCGCTAGTCCCAGTCCTTTTAAGAGAATTTCCTGGGGATTATTGACAACTCTTTGATAACTATGATAACTTTCTTTCCCCTCTAACCAAATCAACTTGGCACTAATGAGAAATTCGGGATCATCTAACGCTTGTAAATAATAGGTAAGTTTCCACGCTGTTCCTAGACTGGGAGGTTGTAAACATAAACAAACACGGTATTGATTCTCGATTAATTGGCGATTATTGCCATTCACTAAACTTTCTTGGATAGGAAACACCCAGTTATTATAAGCATTTTCTAGACGCTGTAAATTCTTCGCTTCTAAAGCAATGTCATGATGATCACTGCTTAAAGATTGTAGCCAGGGTTTCACCATCAATGACGGCGAAATATTAACAGTACTATCTATTTTTTGTCGTAAACGAGCATCGACAATATTTTTTAAGCAATCGAGAATAATTGTTTGTGGTTCGCTATTTTCTTGATAGGCAAGACAAACCGGGGGGATGGTTTGGATAAACTTAGCTAAACGAGTGCGATCGATGGTACTATCCAGCAGCGGATACCAGCAACTTTGACCTTGATTTATTCCCGCTAAAAATTTCCCCCTTGCTAATAAATCTAAACTCCAACGGTGCAAATACAGCCAAAATCGTAGATCATTGCCGATAAATTCGGCCTTAGCTAGGGGGAATTTCTCCCATAACCGCACTATCATTCCCGCAGAAAAAGTTAATCCCGATACCTGCCATGGTTGCCAAGACAAGGATTTAGCTGTGGGTTCGAGAATTTGCCCCGACAGCAGCGGTAAAGAATATTTTTTCCTTGGGGGAGAATAACTAGGGAGACTGAGCTTGATTGATTCTGGAGAATACCGGTCAAGCTGAGGAGAAAATTTCTCGATAAATTGGGCTAATGCCCCAGATTCTAGACAAAAAGGATGATTTTCCTTTGTTTCACTTAATTCCTTCCCTTGCCACTGTTCACCCCAAAGAAAAAAAACACTATCTTGCGAACGAATCAGCCAATTACCGTGTAGAGTAGTCATTATGAAATAGGGAAATTCCTCTAAAAAACTTGCTGTTGAAAAGGTAACAAATCTCGATTTTGTCGCTTCTTCTGACGTTAAGAGCCTCTAATCTTCTATTTTAGTGGACAAGGGCTGATTTCTCAACCAGAATCTAGTTCAGCGATTAGCCCCGATCGAATGGTTATTATCAGTAATAATAAATAGATTTATTTTTCAACTATGTACAAATCGATCGCCCTCACCCTCGTCCTCAGTCTTCCCCTGAACTTCTCCCTAGTTGGTCAGACGGAAGATTTAAACCACCTACAGCAATTATTATCCACCCGAAAATGTCCCCAATGCGATCTGAGCGGTTCGGGGTTGGTGCAATCGAATCTAACCGGGGCAAAATTAAATGGGGCCAATCTCGTCGGGGCTAATCTTAGTCAAGCTAATTTAAGTGGGGCGGATCTGAGTGGTGCCAATTTAACCGGTGCTTCTTTCTTTGGTGCTAATCTCACTGGAGCGAACTTAAGCGGGGCAATCTTGACGGGTGCGGATTTAAGAGGCGCTTATCTCAATAATGCTAACCTCGAAAACACCAAACTAGACACTGCATACGTGCAGGGTGCGGTGGGAATTCCCAGTAGTGCCGGTACTCCTGAACTATTCTACGGTCTAGGGATGGTGGAAGGAAAACAGGGACGCACCAGCGCCGCTATAGAAAATTTTAATAAGGCCTTGACAATTAACTCAGAATATGCTCCAGCTTATCTGGCCCGGGCCATGGCTCACTATCGTCTGGGACAAAATGCTCTAGCGGCCCAGGACGCTCAAATGGCTTCGACTCTCTTTGAACAGCAAGGTAACACCCCCGGGTACGAAGCGGCAGAGAATTTTATTAAAGGCATGGAAATCGCCCTAAAACCGCGAGAACAAGGTGGTGGCAACGCTCAATTAGACCAAATGGTGCAGGGGATTGGTTCTCTGCTCTTACAGTTTGTTTTACCCGCTTTGGGACTGTTTTAGTCCTCGTCCGCTGGCTCTTCTAAATGTTCCGAGACCGCGTAATAAAGGTCAAGAACATGATGATCGGCAAGACGATAAAAGACTCTCCGTCCCTGTTTTTGGTATTTAACTAATCTTAAGGCTCTTAGGGTTCTTAACTGGTGCGATACGGCCGATTCACTCATCCCTAAGTCGTCGGCTAAGTCACAAACACATAATTCTTGTTTGGCTAAAAGCGACAGAATTCTTAGGCGATTGGCATCCCCCAAAAGGCTGAAAAATTCGGCCATTTTTTGGGCTTTTTCTAGTTCTAATCCCTGCAAGTGCTGGAATTTCGCCTCTTGGTGATGGGATTCCCCACAAACCGGCGCTATTTTCTCTATGGCCATGTTTTTTCCTGATCGGTTATTAAGGGAAAGTTGAGAAAGGGAGGTATCGATCGAATTTTCAATGCCGATACTTGTCCCCTTCTCCCCAATAACTAAATTTGACTGCAACAACAGCCCTGGTGTCCACCGCCTTTCCCGTCAACGTGACCATCGGCACAAGCTTGGCAACAGTAGTATTGATCGTTTTTTTTGATGGCATCGGCGATCGATACTTGACACTCACAGGATCCACAAGCACATTTCATGGTGGTGACAGCGATCATGGTTACTACCTCTGAACTTCTTTACTGACTTTAGTATAACATCTGAACAGATGTTCATGGATTGAATAAAGTTAAATTTTTCTAAAACTCAGACAGGAAAGTTAGGGCAGTTATCTCAAGGGTGAGGTGGGAAGTTCTCCTTGATCAGTGATCAGATTTGAGTTTTCAGTTTGCATATAGAGCTTTTCACGTTACTGAGGTATCGACAAGTTTTGCCAACAAAGAGTTTAAGCCCCTTGCCCATGCCTCATTCTGATGAAAAC
>NZ_JASJFB010000400.1:0-3653 GCF_030065455.1 Microcystis sp. M53602_WE12
ACCATGACTTCTCCTTTTATTACTAAAAGTTATGCTCTCAATGCAGTAGCACAACTGTCTTGACCGATGACTACATAGCGTTTGCGGCAAAAAGTTTTTCCTGGGGGCAGGGTGTGGGGTGTGGGGTTTTACCAGTTTTGAGGTGGCCAATTACCTAATTTTCAGGGAAAAAGTGCCTAAATTTCCCCCCGATCACTCCCATATCCAGTGCTTTTTGATTGACAAAAGGTCTAAAAGTCTTACCCAACAAGGTTTTTAGATTTATTCAGCCAGCCCTAATTACTCAGAATCTTGGGTAAAGTTGCACCAATGCTCGTCGGAATGAGATGTGTTCCGACTAGGTTCTTGGCTGGAGAATGAGCCATTAACTTCTTGCCATTGCCGGACTAGCAAAGATACTCCAGATCGAAACCCTAGCCAGAAAAATTAGAAAAACAGCCCTGGGGGTGCTTGCGAGTGCTATAAAGGTAAGTAGTCATCTCGATCGCCTACTTGTCCTAACTATGCCACGCACTCAACGTAACGATAATTTTATTGATAAATCTTTTACCGTCATGGCGGATATCATTTTAAAGATGCTCCCCGCCAATAAAAAAGCCAAGGAAGCCTTTGTTTATTACCGTGATGGGATGTCTGCCCAAGCTGACGGCGAATACGCCGAAGCCCTCGATAATTACTATGAGGCTTTAACATTAGAAGAGGATCCTAACGATCGCAGTTATATCCTCTACAATATCGGCATTATCCACGCTAGTAACGGCGAGCATGAAAAGGCTCTGGAATACTACGAAGAAGCTATCCAACTTAATCCCAGAATGCCCTCCGCTTTGAATAATATCGCCGTTATTTACCATTTTCAGGGGGAAAAAGCCAGAGAAGACGGTCAACAGGCCGAAGCGGAAGCACTCTACGACAAAGCGGCAGAATACTGGAAACAAGCCATCCGATTAGCCCCCAATAACTACATTGAAGCCCAAAACTGGCTGAAAATCACCGGGCGATCGGAAATTGATGTTTTCTTCTAAATTGAGGAGTCGGTCGTCAGGAGACAGGAGACAGGAGACAGGAGGCAAAAGGCAAAAGGCAAAAGGCAAAAGGCAAAAGGCAGCTTTATTCTCCCCACTCCCCTACTCCCCCACTCCCCAATTCATAATTCATAATTCATCATTACCCCATTTCTCCCATGATCGATCGAGCTACAGTTGAAAAAATCGCCCATTTAGCCCGTTTAGAGATTAATAGCAGCGAAGAAGAACAATTTGCGCTGCAATTAAGCGGGATACTGGATTATTTCGAGCAGTTAAGCGAATTAGACACGGAAAATGTGCCACCCACCACGCGAGCGATCGAAATTCAAAATATCACTCGCGCCGATGGTAATAGACTTTATCCCGATCACGAGGTCTTAGTGCAGGAATCGCCGGCTCCAGAAGGGGATTATTTCCGGGTTCCCCGTATTCTCAACACCGACGAAGAGTGAATTAGTGATCAGTGATCAGATGTGAGTTTTCAGTTTACTGTTTACTGATCACTGATTTAGATGCCATCTAGGGTTTTTGCTGCTATCTTGGACTAAGATCAGACCTAGCAATGGAGACATAATATAATGATCGCATCTCAAGATGTGGCACCATTTCAGCTTATTTCGACCGTAGAATCGGCAGCAACAGAATTTAGACCTTGGGGTTCTTTCACCACTCTAGAAGAAGGTCTTGGTTATAAAATCAAGCGAATTGAAGTGAATCCGGGTCATCGTCTCAGTTTACAGATGCACTACCATCGCAGTGAACACTGGATTGTGGTTTCGGGAACGGCAAAAGTCACCTGTGGAGATAACGAAGAAATTCTCGGAGCCAATCAGTCCACTTATGTGCCGCAGTGTACGGCTCACCGTCTGGAAAACCCCGGGGTGATCAAATTGGTATTAATCGAAGTGCAGAATGGGGAATATTTAGGAGAGGATGATATAGTCCGTTTTCAGGATGATTATGCTCGCCATCAGAGCTAAGACCGTGTTTAGGGAGACAGAAAGGCAAGAAACTATATTTTCGCCCCAAAAACCTTTTGAGGTTAGTCTGCCTGACTGTCTTCCCTGCTGTCAAGGCTTGTCAAGTTCTAGAAAAATTTTCTTTTCGGGCCGGGTAGCGGTTTTCCTCCATGGCAGAAAAATAAACTTCCCCTAGGCCCTGTGTGGGAAGCTTGAGGAAAGCTGGGCTAGGGGAAATAATTTATTCCTTTGCTGGATTAACTTTAGCATATAACTCTCATTTGTCAGGACTATAACAGCCAGATGTCAATTCTGTGACAAATGCGAGTTTTCAGTTTACTGATTGCTGGTGACTGATTACTGGTTACTGTCGTCCACTTATTTTCTGAGAATTCTAGAGGTACTTGTAAATATTTGTTACAAGGAGACGCGGAAAAATCTGAGGACAGGGAGACAAGAAAGGATTATCGACGGGGATCAAGGATTTCAGTAGGAAACTAGATTGGGGATCAAGGGAAACCGATTGTAAAGTTTTCGATACCTCTTGGCGATTTTTGTAATAGTTCGATACATATAACATAGATGATCAGCGATGATTGTAAATTTATATTGCGAATAGCTCATCTTCTTCGGTGTTTTCCCTATACTGGTTCTCATCAACTTTGAGCCGACGTGCAGAAAAGTTAGACCACCAAGTTTGTAAGAGGTCAGGAAGATGCAATTAACCGCAAGAAATAACTGGGGCCACGTTTCTTTAGCAATGCTAAAAAGCTTTCTTCTCTGGAGTTTCGTCCTCACTGTCTGTTTATTAGTAGTGGGATTTCCTTTAGTAGTATTAATGATGACAGTGGGGGCATTGTCGGCGATTATCTTACAGTCGGTTTTACCGGTTAGTTCCGTGCTTTTAGTGGCGGGAATGATTATTGGTATTAACATTTTGGCTATCCTAATTAGTGCCGCTTTGTTAGCAGCAAAAGGTGTTCATCCCCATGAAGTTAGCTGGTTGCACTGGTTACACGGTGAGGCAAAAACTTCTCATCAAGCTGTTTATGCTTCTTGTCCCCTAACTTGCGGGATGATTCATTAAATCTGATTTTCTTACAGTGGAATTACTTACCTTTTTTCTATTTAGATTTATTTAAGTTTTCAACTGCTTTATCGGTTGACTATACAGATTCCAAGCTAGTGCAACCCGGTTTTACCGGGTTTTTTCATCATTATTGAACTAAAGCAGTGGCTCTCCCTGGTTTGGTGGGTAAAATGTATTCTAAGATACAGTTTTGCGGGCAAGTGAGTGGAATGGGAACCACTCCAGACACAAAGGACACAGAGATCGATCACTACTATATAAGTTAAACTGATCACACAAAGAATAAGAGAGCCAAGCAGTTATCTGAATAATGGGGCGTAGGTCTTCGCTCAAATTAGGTTAAACTTCATCTATTAAGCTAAGACGCATTTAAAGCACTTATTCTTAAGATTAGCCGAATCTCCCCCAATCCCTTTACTGTTGCCTCTTGCCTCTTGCCTCTTGCCGCGTCGCAACAAGCAATTGAAATGCTTAACAGCTTATCAGAAAGGCTGTAACTGAATGTTAGAAGACAAGGAGATGGGAGCTTTTGATAACTGATAACTGATAACTGATAACTGATAACTGATCACTGAT
>NZ_JASJFB010000388.1:0-1886 GCF_030065455.1 Microcystis sp. M53602_WE12
AATCCTTATCTGGCAAGAGACTTAATTGATTAGTTCGCTCTAGAGCAAAAACAATTGACAAAAATCGCTAAATGCCTTTCTCTATAAGGGTTCCATCCCTTATAACCCCCGTCCATTGCATAACACAAACCGAAGAGCCAAATTGGGTCGATTTGAATAAATTTGTGATACAATAAAAAGGCTAAAATACTTAATAATTTAGATCATGAATACGACGACAATTGAAATTGGCACTTTGATTGATAGTTCTCCTAAAATTCGAGGAGGAAGACCAACAATTGCTGGGACAGGAGTGACAGTGCGCCGCCTTGCTTCTTGGTATAAATTAGGGCTGACTCCTGAAGAAATTTTAAACCGGATGGGACATCCCCATTTAGATTTAGCCAAAGTTTATGCGGCTCTAACTTACTATCATGCCAACAGCGAAGAAATTGAAACTGATTTAGCGCAAGAAGAAGCTGAGGTGAAACAGTTTGAACGGGAGTGGCTTCAATCTAAGTTAAATAAATAGTCATGCTGGCATTATATTTGGATGAAGACTCGATGGATCAGAGCCTTGTAGCGGCTTTAAGAGCTAGAGGAGTCGATGTAATAACGGCTACAGAAGCAGGAATGTTGGGACGCTCCGATTCAGAACAATTAGACTATGCTACTGGTCAAGGAAGGGTGTTATACACTTTCAATCGGGGCGATTTTTACCGCTTACACACTCAGTATTTAACTGAAGGTAAATCTCATCAAGGAATAATACTCGCCCCTCAACAACGTTACTCTATTGGGGAACAATTACGCCAAATTCTGGAATTAATTTCTGTCAAAACAATTGAACAGATGGAAAATAATGTGGAGTTTATTAAGGGATAAACTTCCAGTTCTGCTTTATAGTAAGAATCGGTAGTTGAAAGATTTCATTCCGCCCAAGCCATGAAGAATCATTCTCGAATCCTGACGGTAGTTTGTCTGCTGAAATTACTCTCATGGTCAAGTCTGGCGATCGCGGAACAGTTAACAGTCAACAGTGACCAGTTAACAACAGACCTCTTGCATAAATCCGAAAACAAACGATAGAAACAATAATAGGAGGGACTTTCAGTTAATTATTTATTAGTAGTTGATAATCTTCAAAAATGTTGCTGTACAAGGATCGACTTAAGACTTTTGCAAGAGGTCTAATGATCAAGAGAACAATGTTGAACAACTCGTTAAACGAATCGTTGAACAAAAAATGAGAACGGTAATCGAGGAGGTGACGGCGACGGTTGTCAGTCTCAACGGGGAAATCGAAACCCTGAAACGGTTAATCGATCGAGAGGATACAGAGGAAGATTCGGGAATGTCTGGCTCGACCCTAGCCCCGATTTTCGAGGATTTTTGAGAACCCGTCATTCTCTCCTCGGTCGCTAGAATCACCAATTAGAAGAAAATCGATCGCTTTCTTTAACTTAATTGGCTAAAACTATAGCAATTCCCATAGTTGTGAGGTACAGAGTCTTAGGTTTTGAGGAGTCAGGAGTCAGGAGTTAAGATTTTGGTGTACCTCATGAGATTGGGAAACGCTATATAACACTTTTCACGTTACTGAGGTATCGACAAGTTTTCCCAACAAAGAGTTTAAGCTCCTTGCCCATAACTCATTCTTATGAAAACTCCTATAAATTTCCACGTTCCTCCATTTTATTACTGAAAGTAGAAACGATTGAAATCGTCAATTTCCACTTATTTTGGGACTGACATCACCCTTAGACTCCGAATATTCTGAAATTAGCAAGTAAACACGGCTTCCCAATTTCAGGAAAAAATTATGAATCTACGTTCTGTCAAGACTATCGTATTAAGCGGTATAGCCCTGTTGGTGGCAACTTTGCCCAGCCTCGCTCAAATTCCAA
>NZ_JASJFB010000201.1:0-1140 GCF_030065455.1 Microcystis sp. M53602_WE12
AATCGCCAAATGCCTTTCTATATAAGGGTTCCATCCCTTATAACCCCCGTCCATTGCATAACAAAAACCGAAGAACCACTAGAAATCTGCTGGTCACTATTTTCTCTCATAAGCTGCCCGCGTATTTAGGGTTGGCTGAATAAATCTAAAAACCTTGTTGGATAAGACTTTTAGACCTTTTTGAAATCCCAAAGTGGCCGGCATGGGAGTGATCAGGGGGAAAATCCCTGGACTTTTTCCCTGAAAATTAGGTAATTGACCACCTGAAAATTGGTAAAACCCTACACCCCACACCCTACACCCTACACCCAGGAAAAACTTTTTGCCGCAAACCCTAGATAGTCAACAGTTTAGTTGAAACCCGATTAAATTTTCGATCGCTTTGACCAAATCTTGATTAGTCCAATTCCGGTACAAACAAGCAGCGATCGCACATCCCCCCGCACCCACTCCCTCTTTGACAAAACCCTGTTGA
Organism: Microcystis sp. M53602_WE12; assembly: GCF_030065455.1. Taxonomy (NCBI): domain Bacteria; kingdom Bacillati; phylum Cyanobacteriota; class Cyanophyceae; order Chroococcales; family Microcystaceae; genus Microcystis; species Microcystis sp. M53602_WE12. The sequence continues at coordinate 476 of NZ_JASJFB010000201.1, forward strand.
TAAGCTTGCAAAACCGGGTATTTAGAGGCAGAAAAGTCTAATTGTGTGGCTAATAAAGGCAATTTTCCGATCATGCGGGCTAATCCCACCGTATCCCCTGTTTTATCTTCCGCTACCCAGCGAGTTGTGCCGACGATGATATTTTCCCAGTTAACTGGATAGGCATATTTAGCCACTAGAGCTTGAATTAGGGCAGAAACGGCTAACATTTGGGTTCCTCCGGCGAGGAGTACCCCACCCTGCCCACTGGCGGCGATGGCCATGCCAGCGACGAAAATCTGCTGAGGATCGCCTAGGGCGGCGATTACCTCAAAAGGATCAAAAATTTCTTTTAGGGCTAATCCCTGCTCAACTATTGCCTGTTTCTGAGCATGATTGCACTGGGGATGGCTGCTGTTAACTTTGCCGTTGGCTCGATAACCCAATCCGGTGAGGATGGCGAGGGCGGTGGTGGTGCCGCCGACCACGCACTCGCCGATAATTAGATAACTAGACTGGCGGGCTAATTTTTCTCCCCAAGTTAATCCTTGGGCGAACAGGTGTTTTACTATGGTCAGGTCTAGGGCGCGGCCGGTGGAGAGACAACGGGCCGGTTGTCCCCCCAGTTCGATATAATCGACGGCCGGGGGCAAGGGTAAACCGGCGTTAAAAACGAGGACGGGAAT
>NZ_JASJFB010000713.1:0-2281 GCF_030065455.1 Microcystis sp. M53602_WE12
AAATAATTTAGAGGTTGGGATGCTGTTTCTCTTAGAAAGAAAGCCGCTTTAGCAATTCCCAATCTCTCTACGAGAGCTTTAACTCCCTCTTTTCTAATTTCCTCAATCTCAGGAATCGTCAAATCTGTTTTAACTTTCATATTTGTCTTTAGGTTTAATATTCACGATTATAGATAATTGTGGGTAATTTGATCAAGTCCCAAACTATACATTCAACTTTGGTTAAGTAGGGAGGCAGAATTATTTGTAGGATGGGTTAGCGGTAGCGTAACCCATGCAGGCGTTGGGTTTCATGCTTCAACCCAACCTACGTTCATCTTATATTTAATTCCACCCACCCACTTATCAAGGTTACTTACAGAAATTATAACCTTTCCAAGGCTTTTCTCTCTTTTTCAGTCACTTCTCGCCATTGACCGGGTTGTAATCCTGTTAAGCATAATTTATTGTTTTTGTCAATAGTAATGGCTGTTCTAATTAATCTTAAAGTCGGATAACCAACGGCAGCCGTCATCCTTCTTACCTGACGATTTCTTCCCTCAGTTAAGGTAATTTCTAACCAAGCGGTGGGGACAGATTTTCGATAACGAATCGGTGGCTCTCTGGGGGGTAAATCTGGTTCAAAATCTAGTAAATTAACTATTGCTGGTCGAGTGCGATAATCCTGAATAGGAAGACCTTGACGCAATTTTTCTAAAGCGTTTAGGTCTGGAATTCTTTCGACTTGTACCCAATAGGTACGCGGATGAGCAAATTGACGATGACCCAAACGATGCTGTAATTGACCGTTATCTGTGAGTAATAATAATCCCTCGCTGTCCCTATCTAAACGACCGACAGAATAGATATTCGGGATGGGAATATAATCTTTTAAAGTCGAGCGACCATTTTCATCAGTAAACTGACATAATACATCGTAGGGTTTATAAAAAAGGATATATTTATTCAAAGTAAAAATAAGTCAGGAGATAGGAGTCAGGAAATAGGAGTCAGGAGCTTTTTGCTTTTATCAGTAAAAATCAAACAGTAATCCATGAAAATAAAGCTCAAAACTTGCCACTTAATACTATTCACTGAAAACTAAAATCTGATAACTGATTACTGATTACTGATAACTGATTCAATCCCGTTGATGGGAGAATTGATAAGCACCGACAATCGAGAGAAGAATAGCGACGATTAATAAAATAGGGATAGCTAACCAAGGAAATTGATTTATATCGTAGGCTGCGGCTCTTAATCCCAGACTAGCATAGGTGAGGGGCAAGGAATAAACAATAATTTTTAATGGCCAGGGTAAGGTTTGGGGGTCGAAAAAAGTTGCTCCTAAAAAAGACATCGGCACGATTACAAAGTTATTATACAGACTGACACTTTCGAGGGATGTAACTCGCAATCCGACAATTGCCCCTAAACCGGCAAAGACGGCACAATTTAAGATTAAAACTAATAAAAAGAGGGGATTGAGAAAACTGGCAAATTTTCCTGTAAATAAGATAGCAACGAGAATCACTGATGCAGAAGTCATTACACCGCGCAAAATTCCCGCGAAAACTTTGCCTAAAAATAATGAGAGGGGATGGACGGGAAGTAATAATAATTCCTCGAAGGTTTTACTAAATAAGCGATCGCCACAGATGGAAAAGGTGGTTCCCCCGAAACTGATCGCCATTGAGGACAGGGCCACCATTCCGGGTAAAATAAATTCTAGATAGGAATCGCCGAGTGAGGGTTTCATCGAGCGATCGAGGGCGCTTCCCAACCCCAACCCGAAACCGATAATATAGATTAGGGGAGAAACTAAACCTGTGGCGGCGATCTGAAGGACTCTCGCGCGTAAATCTAGCCATTCTCCCCAAAATACGGTTAAAGTGTCTGTTAATATCGTCTGAGCTTGAGCTAGTTTCACTGGTATTTTGGTTAATTAGTAAATATACTTTTAATAATAATTAATATTTGTCCCCTTTTTCAAGAGTGGCTCATCCCAGTTTAGTAAAATGTAGTAAAATGTAGGGTGCGTTAGACGGCGACAATCTCTGCTTAAACTTGAATCTAACAATCCGTCGTAACGCACCACACCTAGGATTAATTTAATTTGGTGCGTTACGCTACCTACTACTCATCCCAGTTTAGTAAAATGTAGGGTGCGTTAGACGGCGACAATCTCTGCTTAAACTTGAATCTAACAATCCGTCGTAACGCACCACACCTAGTATTAATTTAATTTGGTGCGTTACGCTATCGCTAACGCACCCTACTACTACTACTACTTGAATCTAAC
>NZ_JASJFB010000894.1:0-1383 GCF_030065455.1 Microcystis sp. M53602_WE12
CCTATACTCAACGGATTTAGTATCAGATGGGAAATAGAGGGCTGATGGTGGAGGGGAAAAGGGAATCGATCGAGAGCCATGATCGGGATAAAACTGGTAAAATTCGCCTATTTTCAATAAATCTCTTGATTTTGACCCCTAAAAGCTGACGGCGGACGGCGGAGATTGATTGCGGCAAAAAGCGCAAAAATGATTACAATCGATCCAAAATATCAACGACTAGGATTAAATGGCTACTCATATTGTTACTGGTGTCGCGGGTTTTATCGGTTCTAACTTGGCAGAAAAGCTTTTAGAACAAGGAGATCAGGTGATCGGGATCGATCAATTTAACGATTATTACGACCCCAGTTTAAAGCGCAAAAATGCCCATATTCTAGCCAAATATCCCGAATTTAAGTTAATTGAAGCGGATATACAAGCCCTTGACTGGCGACAACTGTTGCAAGGAGTAGAAGTATTATTCCATCAGGCAGCCCAAGCAGGAGTCAGAGCAAGCTGGGGTGATGGATTTCGTCAATATACCGAAAGGAATATAAATGCTACTCAAATTATTCTTGAGGCCGCTAAGGAAACCCCGTCTTTACAACGGATGGTTTTTGCTTCCACTTCCTCGGTGTATGGCAATGCGGAAACGATGCCGACTCCCGAAACCCTTTGTCCCCAACCAGTTTCACCCTACGGCATCACCAAATTAGCGGCAGAAAGACTCTGTTGGCTATATCACCAGAATTTTAACGTTCCCGTCACTGCCTTACGTTATTTCACCGTTTATGGACCGCGGCAACGTCCCGATATGGCTTTCCATAAGTTTTTTCAATCAGCGATCGCAGATAAAGCCATCGGCATCTACGGGGATGGCAAACAAACCCGCGATTTTACCTTTATTAGCGATGCTGTAGCCGCTAATTTAGCCGCTGCCGTCGTACCGGAAGCGGTGGGGGAGGTGTTTAATATTGGTGGTGGTAGTCGCGTGGTTTTGTTGGATGTCTTGGATACTATGGAAAAAGTCATTGGTAAACCGATCGAGCGATCGCATCAAGGATTGGCCCGGGGAGATGCCCGTCACACCGCCGCCGATGTCACCAAAGCCCGTACTATTCTAGGTTATAATCCCCAAGTTTCTTTAGCCGAAGGATTAGCCCAAGAATGGCAGTGGATTCAGGAATTATATTGTTAACGGGGGCAATATCCTTAATAATCAAAAAATCTCCCTTTTACAGGGAGATTTTGGGCAATATCTAGGGTTTGCTGAATAATGGTAAAACCCTTTTAAAATAAAGCTTTTGACCTGTTAAAGTCCGATGTTAGTGCAAGAAAATAGGATTGGGACGTTCAAAAACCTTGCATTATCCTTCTTGTAGTACATCGCTTGGTACAAAA
>NZ_JASJFB010000191.1:0-4625 GCF_030065455.1 Microcystis sp. M53602_WE12
TCAGACGGTCAATTACCTAATTTTCAGGGAAAAAGTCCAGGAATTTTCGCCCCGATCCCTCCAATGGCTGGCACTTTTTGAGGTCAAAAAAGTCTAAAAGTCTTATCCAACAAGGTTTTTAGATTTATTCAGCCAACCCTATTTAAAGAGCAACCGCCACCTTGATGGGCTGCTGGGGTATCTAATGGCGATTCTCACCCACACAAACTAGACGAGAAGCACCATAACAAAGAGTCTCTAAGAAAAAAAGATGTTAGCGATAACATCTTTTTGACATTTTTTACAATTTAACTTCAATATCAACCCCTGCGGGTAAATCTAATTTCATCAAAGCATCGATTGTCTTAGAAGAGGGTTGGTAAATATCAATAATGCGGCGATGGGTGCGGGTTTCAAAATGTTCACGGGAGTCCTTGTCAACGTGAGGGGAACGCAGGACACAATAAATCTTTCTTTTGGTCGGTAGGGGGATCGGTCCGATCGCTGTGGCGTTAGTTCTATTGGCAGTATCGACAATCTTCTCGCAGGAAGTGTCAAGTAAGCGCTGGTCAAAAGCTTTCAAACGAATGCGAATTTTCTGTTGTTGTAGCGTAGCCATAATTTCACCTATTGCAATTGTCAAGGTACAAAATAAAGACAGTAACGGAGCAGCTTTTAAATTCACTGCCCCGTTAATTAGTAGATTAGCCTACTTGATAATTTTCGAGATAACGCCGGAACCGATGGTGCGACCACCTTCGCGAATAGCGAAGCGCATACCCTGTTCAATAGCGATCGGGTTGATCAGTTCCACGGTCATTTTGATCCGGTCTCCCGGCATGACCATTTCTACAGTGCTGCCATCATCGGCGGTGTAGTCTTGGATAGTACCAGTTACGTCGGTTGTGCGTACATAGAACTGAGGACGATAGTTTTTAAAGAAAGGAGTGTGACGACCACCCTCTTCTTTACTTAACACATATACCTCACCTTCAAACTGGGTGTGGGGTTTGATTGTACCCGGTTTAGCGATCACCATGCCGCGCTCGATGTCGGTTTTTTGGATACCACGCAGGAGGATACCAGCGTTGTCACCAGCCATCCCTTGGTCGAGACTTTTCTTGAACATTTCGATCCCAGTAACGGTGGTGGCGCGGGTATCTCTGATCCCCACCAATTCCACGTTATCACCCACTTTCACAATACCGCGTTCGATCCGACCGGTAGCCACCGTCCCCCGACCAGTAATCGAGAATACGTCTTCTACCGCCATCAGGAAGGGTTTATCGATATCCCGTTCGGGGGTGGGGATATAGCTATCTACCGCTTCCATTAATTCATAAATTGCGTCCACCCACTCGTTATCGCCTTTTTGGGCCTTAGGGTTTTTGGTCATGTAGTCGAGGGCTTCTTTCGCAGAACCGGCAATAATGGGGATATCGTCGCCAGCGAAGTCGTAATTGGTGAGAAGTTCGCGTACTTCCAGTTCTACGAGTTCCAGTAACTCCTCGTCGTCCACCATATCTTTTTTGTTGAGGAAGACCACGAGGTTAGGTACACCCACCTGACGAGCCAGCAGGATATGTTCCCGGGTTTGGGGCATCGGGCCATCGGCGGCCGAGACCACGAGAATACCACCGTCCATCTGTGCCGCACCGGTGATCATGTTTTTTACATAGTCCGCGTGGCCGGGGCAGTCAACGTGTGCATAGTGGCGACTGGCGGTTTCGTACTCAACGTGAGCGGTGTTGATGGTGATCCCGCGGGCTTTTTCTTCGGGAGCGGCATCGATTTCATCGTATTTTTTAGCTTGGGCATTACCCAGAGCCGCTAGGGTCATAGTGATAGCGGCGGTGAGGGTAGTTTTGCCGTGGTCAACGTGACCGATCGTGCCGATGTTAACGTGGGGTTTCGTCCGTTCAAATTTAGCGCGTGCCATTTACTTTCTGTTCCTTTGTTTTTTTTCTTCTTCAGGTGGGTGAATAGTAATCAGTCACCAGAGATCAGTTTTAAGTTAGCAGTTGTTAGGGTTGACCGCTCGAATTTAAATGATCGGTTTATTCTCACTGCTCACTGCTCACTGCTCACTGATTAGCCATTCCCTTTACTTTTGGTGATAATCGTCTCGGCCACGTTGCGGGGGACTTCTTCGTAATGGCTAAATTCCATGGTGAAGATGCCCCGTCCTTGGGTTTTGGAGCGAATATCAGTGGCGTAACCAAACATTTCCGCTAGGGGAACTTTAGCGGAGACTTTGGCGATGCCGGTCTCGGTTTCTTGACCTTCGATTTGTCCCCGACGGGAGTTAAGATCACCGATGACGTTACCGATGAAGTCTTCGGGTACTTCCACCTCGACCTTCATCATCGGTTCTAGGAGAACGGGAGAAGCTTTCATCACCGCTTCTTTGATCGCCATGGAACCGGCAATCTTAAAGGCCATCTCGGAGGAGTCCACATCGTGGAAAGAACCATCTACAAGGGTTGCTTTCAGGTCGATGACGGGATAACCCGCTACAATCCCCGATTCGCAAGCTTCTTTCATCCCTTGTTCTGACGGACTGATGTATTCTTTGGGGATAGCACCACCGACAATTTTGGAGACGAAGACAAAGCCCGACCCCGGTTCACCCGGTTCGAGTTCGATGACGACGTGGCCGTACTGCCCTTTACCACCACTTTGACGGATAAATTTACCCTCAGCGCGCACGGGTTTCCGCACAGTTTCCCGATAGGCCACCTGGGGAGCGCCCACCGTCGCTTCGACTTTGTATTCCCGGAGCATTCGATCGACCAGGATTTCCAGGTGCAGTTCTCCCATCCCGGCGATCACCGTTTGATTGGTTTCGGGATCAACTTTGACCCGGAAGGTGGGATCTTCATCGGAGAGAGCTTGCAGAGCTTTGCTGAGTTTCTCGATGTCCTGTTTGGTTTTCGGTTCCACCGCCACGGAGATAACCGGTTCGGGGATAAAGAGGGATTCTAGGATAATCGGGTTCTTATCATCACAGAGGGTATCCCCGGTAATGGTGTTTTTCAGTCCGATCGCCGCTCCTAGATCACCGGCGCGCAGTTCATCCACTTCGATCCGTTCGTTGGATTTGAGGATGATCAGGCGAGCGATCCGTTCTTTGGTTCCTTTGGTGGAGTTGTAGGCGTAGCTGCCTTTAGCTAGTACACCGGAATAGACCCGTAGGAAGGTTAAACGACCGAAGGGATCGGCCATGATTTTGAAGGCGAGGGCCGAGAAGGGCGCATCGTCCTTAGCCTCCCGGATTGCCTCGCTGCCATCGGGAAGAATCCCTTTAACGGCGGCTACTTCCGAGGGTGAGGGTAGGTAATCGACGACGGCATCGAGGAGCAGTTGTACCCCTTTGTTTTTGAAAGCCGAGCCGCAGAGGACGGGAACAATTGTACCAGCAATCGTCCCTTCTCTGAGACCGCGTTTGATTTCGGCTTCGGTGAGTTCTTCACCTTCTAGATATTTTTCTAGGAGTTCTTCATCAGCTTCCGCTACAGCCTCCACCAGCTGCACGCGGAATTCTTCGGCCTTTTTCAATAAGTCTTCGGGAATGTCGGTTTCTTCTATGTCTTTCCCTAGATCGTCCTTATATATATAGGCGCGCATCTTGACGAGATCAACGATCCCGCTCAGTTCGCTTTCCGCGCCGATCGGCATTTGGATGGGAACGGCGTTAGTTCTGAGGCGATCTCTTAATTGTTCGTAAACTTTGAAGAAGTTCGCCCCCGTTCTGTCCATTTTGTTGACAAAGGCAATCCGGGGTACTTTGTACCGATCGGCTTGTCTCCAGACGGTTTCTGATTGGGGTTGTACACCACCAACAGAGCAGAAAACCGCTACCACTCCATCGAGTACCCGCATGGAACGTTCCACTTCAATGGTGAAATCGACGTGGCCGGGGGTGTCAATGATGTTGATGCGATGATCTTGCCAACTGGTACTGATGGCGGCGGCGGTGATGGTGATTCCTCGCTCCCGTTCCTGTTCCATCCAGTCGGTAATTGCCGTTCCGTCGTGGACTTCGCCCAGTTTATGAGCGACTCCCGTGTAGAACAGGATTCTTTCTGTTGTCGTTGTTTTGCCCGCGTCTATATGAGCGGCGATTCCGATGTTTCGCACTCTCTCTAGCGGGATAGTCCGTGCCACAGCAACCTCCTTGCTTTGCTTGCCAGTGATGGGATTTTGTTCTAGGATTTTTTACACTATTTACAATTCTATACTTTTCTTGACAGTTTTTTGGCGGCAGCGGTGTAGTCCACCGCCCTTAAAGTATCTTTAAAGTATCTTTTTAGTAACGATAGTGGGCAAAGGCTTTGTTTGCCTCCGCCATCCGGTGGGTTTCTTCCCGTTTTTTGATCGTGCCGCCGGTTTCATTGGCCGCATCCATGATCTCGTTAGCTAGTTTACCAGCCATGGTTTTGCCACCTCTAGTCCGAGCATAATGGACTAACCAGCGTAGTGCCAATGTACTACCACGATTGCTCCGTACTTCCATCGGTACTTGATAGGTGGCTCCACCGACCCGGCGGGCTTTCACTTCCACTAGGGGAGTGGCGTTTTTAACGGCTTTTTCAAATACTTCTAGGGGTTCTTGACCGGTACGTTCGCCGACGGTTTTCAGGGCA
>NZ_JASJFB010000331.1:0-6200 GCF_030065455.1 Microcystis sp. M53602_WE12
ATACAAGGTCAACAAAAAGATGTCAAGTTGTATCCTTAACAAGGGAACCGTCAAACTAGGAGCCGTGTGAGGTGAAAGTCTCATGCACGGTTCTGAATGGGAGGGGAGGTCGGTGACGATTTTCTCGACCCCTAATAGTATAACTTTGTCTTGATAATTTACAAAACGATTGGAACCTGAAGAAGAAAAATTATTACGGGGTTTAACTGACAGTGTTTCTCAAAAAACTGATGTTTACTTTTCCTCTTGTCTTCTTGTTGCTAATTGGTCTAAAATTTCGGCGTGAACTTGGCGAGTAATTGGATAAAAATAGGCAAGAATTAAGCTAATGATCAGAAAAAATGCCGGTAAAGGAGCAATTGCTAGGCGAATTGCTATTAAAGCACTATCTGGCTGCAGGGGAATTGCTTCTCCTGGGATTCTCGGTTTAAAACCCGATGTTTCTAGAGCAATACCGACAAGAAATAACCCCAAAGCTAAACCAATTTTTTGCAAAAGTACCATGAAAGCATAAAAAATACCTTCTCGACGTTTTCCTGTTTCTAATTCGTCTAATTCAATCACATCGGGAACCATTGACCAAGGAATTAAATAGGCCACAGATACGCCAAATCCCGCCAAAACTGCCAAAGCATACATTAAAGTTATTTCTCCTGGTTGGAGCAAAAATAAACCAATTTGGGCAATAATCCAGAATGTCATCCCTAAAAAATAGACTATCTTTTTGTCTAATTTCTGACTAACTGCTTGCCAGAAAAATAACATCACTAAAGCTGTTCCCTGTACTGCCAAAGCGACTAAACCCGATTCTGCTTCCGATAGTCTCATGTAGCTGACGACGTAGTAAACCAAAATCGAGGCGGTTAATTGTACTCCTAACCAAGCACAAAGATAGATGCCAATAACGTATAAAAAGGGACGATTACCAAAAACTATTTTTAATTGTTCTTTCAGGGGAATAGTTTCGGTATTATTATCCGCTTCTCTCTGTTTAATTGCCGCGCTATCCTTGAGATGATTTTCAGTTTTGCCATAGTAAAGGGTTAACCCCGAAACTATCCCTTCTATTCCTAATAAAATTGTGGAAATAGCGATAAAGTCTCTGGGATTTACCCCAATTTTTCCTAGTCCATAGACCGAGGAAAGCGCACCGATAACTATAAAAGCAATTGCCAAAACTTTTTTCTGGGGAGAATTGAGAATCGCTTTTGCTCCTCGTTCTTGTAAAGCTAAAGCGCAGCAAATAACTGCTATAATCGACATTAAAGCACAAACTACACCTAACAATAAAAAAGCTTGATGGAGATCGTTGGCATAGGACGATGAGACGATAATATAGAGAATTAATGAGAGAATGCTGCCCCCGATGGAAAAGGCAAAACGAAAACTATTTAAGCGGGTTCTCTCATTATAATCATAAGTTAATTCAGGGGTGAGTGCCTGGTAGGGAAGATTGACTACTGTATAGGTTAAATTAAAGATAATACCAATAAAAATATAATATAAAAATAGCCATAATTGGTTATTAGTCGGGATTAACCACAGTAAAAAATAGCTAATTCCGAAGGGAATCGACCCCAATAACATCCATGGTAAGCGACGACCCCAGATAGTACGAGTTCGATCGCTCCACATGCCAATAATCGGATCGTTAATAGCGTCGAAAATTCTCACCACCATCAGCACACTACCAGCTAATCCTGCTGGTAATCCTGCCACATCAGTGAGGAAAAATAGCAGGTAAAATACCGAGATATTGGCAGTGATAGCCGGTCCCAAATCCCCCGCACCATAGGCGATTTTTGTGGTTAAATTGAGTCTTTCAGAAGTCAAATGAGCCATAAAAGCAATTATAGAGACTAAAATAAGCTTAACTGTTCTGGGAGCAGTTGAGGAACTTTAATTTTTTTTGTCTCTAGTAATTCCTGAAAATATCTAGCGTTAAAAGGGAAGATTCCCCGATGACACAAGGGACAAAGAAATAGCTTGATCTTTGGCATCCCGGAAAATTCTGACTATTTCCCCGTCCTTCACTTTTTATCTATCGCCTTGACCAGCATTATGAGCTAAACTGACTAATATCAGTTATTTTAGCTATCAGCATCGGAATTCCCCTTATTCTGGCAGTTAAGTAGGTGGGTGGAATTAAATATAAGATGAACGTAGGTTGGGTTGAAGCATGAAACCCAACTCCCGCATGGGTTACGCTACCGCTAACCCATCCTACAAATAATTGTGCCTCCCTACTTACAAGCGAGAAGATCGCCCAGATTGTTCTTTTTCGGACTGTTAGCGGTTAGGAGCTATTACTGGGGAGACGATCGAAATAGATCAAGAAAGTGTGATAGTACAGATAAGAGATCGGGGAAAATTTTTTCGCCAAACCTAAAACTTTTTGACGCTGACGTTCTATGATGCCTCATATCTTCCTATTTTTAGAGATTTTTTCCCAAGAAGGCGGTATTCAATCCTATATCAAGGATGTCCTGCAAGCTTATCTCACTTTGCCCGATTGCGAGGCGGCCGAGGTTTTTTTACTGCGGGATGCCCCTGATTGTCCTAATCCTTTCAAAAATCAAGGTATTACCTTTCATTACCTGAAAAATAACTCAGCAACTCTCGGACGCATTCAATTAGCCCTTAAGTTTCTAGTTTCTCTCCTCCGGAAACGTCCCCAACGGGTTTTTTGTGGTCATATAAATTTAGCTCCTCTCACCCGTCTTTACTGTCAAGCTTTAGGCATACCCTACACCGTCCTCACCTACGGCAATGAAGTCTGGGAACCTTTACCAAATTCCCAAAAACAAGCCCTGCAAGCGGCCGCATCGATCTGGACAATTAGCCGTTACACTCGCGATCTTATGTGTAAGGCTAACGCTATCGATCCCAAAAAAGTAGCAATTCTCCCCTGTGTGGTGAATGAGGAAAAGTTTAATTTAGGTGAAAAGTCCTTGACATTAATCAAAAAATATGATACGGAAAATGCCAAAGTTTTATTAACAGTGGCCCGGTTGTGGTCGGGGGATATCCATAAAGGGGTAGATGTTACCATTCGGGCCCTGCCGACAATTCTAGAGACTTATCCCGAAGTAAAATATCTAGTCATTGGACGTGGGGACGATCGCCCCAGGTTAGAAGCTTTAACCAAGCAGTTAGGAGTGGATAAACAGGTAATTTTCGCGGGTTTTGTCCCGACGGAGGAATTAGCCGACCATTATCGTTTAGCCGATGCTTACGTTATGCCCTCCCGGGAAGGATTCGGGATTGTTTACCTAGAAGCGATGGCCTGTGGTATTCCCGTGATTTCTGGAGATGAGGACGGTTCAGCAGAGCCGCTGCAGGATGGTTTGGTGGGGTGGCGCGTTCCCTATCGAGATGCCGAAAAGGTGGCTCAAGCTTGTTTAGAAATTTTGCCAGGTCAGGATCAACGTTGTCACCCGCAATGGTTGCGTCAACAAACTGTAACTAAATTCGGCAAAAAGACTTTACAGGCAAAATTACGGCAGTTAATCTAATTATAACTTCATTGGGCATCGTCTCCTCAATACCGGCCACTGACTAGCCAAAACCACAACTTTGTCACTCATTATTAAGATAACTGCTATACTCCTCTATGGCTTCCCCAAAAGATTTTATTAGTCCGGTCAATTCTGGTCAAAAGTTGGTCTATCCTTTTCGCAACTATCTTAACTATCTTCACGACAAATACTCTGATTTACAGACGGGTAAGATCGCCGATTATATTCCTGAATTAGCCCTAGCAGCTCCACAATGGTTTGGTATTTCGGTAATTACCACTGACGGTCAGATTTTTGAGGTGGGAGACTGTCAGCAAACCTTTACAGTACAATCGATTTCTAAAGCTTTTGTCTTTGGATTAGCTCTAGAAGATCACGGAAGGGAATACGTTAATAGTAAAGTCGGTGTTGAACCCACGGGGGAAGCTTTTAACTCGATTATTCTCGATGAAAAAACCAATCGTCCCTATAATCCTATGGTTAATGCTGGTGCGATCGCTACCACGGATTTAATCACCGGACAGAATGCCACCGAAAGGCTAAAACGTATTTTAGAAATGTTTAAACGCTATACCGGCAGGGATCACGAGATTAATGTCCCCGTTTTTCTCTCGGAAAAATCCACCGGCAATCGCAATCGGGCCATGGCCTATCTAATGCTAAATTTTGGCATGGTTAGCGATAAAATTGAAGAAACCCTCGACCTTTACTGTCAACAATGCGCCATCCTCGTCCATGCTCACGATTTAGCCCTGATGGCCGCTACCTTGGCTAATGGGGGTGTCAACCCAATCACAGGAATACGGGCGATCGATGAACACTACGTTCAAGATGTGATCAGTGTTATGCTTACCTGTGGAATGTACGACGCTTCGGGAGAATGGGCCTATCGAGTAGGATTACCAGCAAAAAGCGGTGTCGGGGGCGGAATTACGGCAGTAGTCCCCCATCAGTTGGGAATTGGCACTTTTTCGCCCCTTTTAGATGAAAAAGGCAACAGCATCAGAGGAGTGAAAATTTGTCAAGATATTTCAGAGGATTTTGGTTTACATTTATTCAATGTGGCCAAACCAGAACGAGATTTAAAAACATGGCTTGAAGGCAATAGTTGATACCACCCCCTACTTCCCTCTCCCCACTCTGCCATAGCTTTTAAACAGGATTTAGTCTGATAAGTAGGGAGGTACAATTATTTGTAGGATGGGTTAGCGGTAGCGTAACATAATCGGGCGTTGGGTTTCATGCTTCAACCCAACCTACGTTCTTCTTACCCCACAGTTAACTTTACTTTTGTCCTGAAAATCGATAAAACCCCACACCCCACCTGCCCCCAGGAAAAACTTTTTGCCGCAAACCCTACTTAACTGTCCCCAGCAAGAGCGCCTACCGGCCATAGAAAATTAATTTGGCCAGAGGTCTGTGGAAAAAATTTCGTAAACCTCTTGACAAAAGCAGCGGATTGTGTGTAATATAAATATCGTGTGAGGAGTATAAGTTCAGTATAAGAAGAACCTTTGGGGTCGAAACACGGCAAGACTCCCAGAGGTTCTTCTTTTTCACTCCCTTATTGGCTCAAAGTCAGCCGTAAAATCAGGTTTTCCCCGATCGCTAGTTTTTTCTCAATTTATCCCTTCTAGGTCTGTTGCTGCTTACCAAGAGCAACAGGTCAAAATTTTTGCCGAAGAAACTGCACAAGAGAAGTGTAATTCCTCGTAAAATTGGGAATTAAGTACAGGGGCAATCCTATGGCAGATAAAAATAACGGTAACGGTGGCTTATTCGTCGTCGGGGTTTTAGTGGGCAGTGCGATCGGGGCAGTGGCGGGTTTATTAGTAGCGCCGAGATCTGGAAAAGAAACCCGTCGAATTCTGCAAAAATCCGCCCGGGCTTTGCCTGAATTAGCCGAAGATCTGACCACGACGATGCAATTACAGGCCGATCGCCTATCGGAATCGGCCCGGCGTAATTGGGATGATACTTTAATGAGATTAAAAGAGGCGGTGACAGCCGGAATCGAAGCTAGTCAAAGTCTAGCCACGGACAATCCCTCCCCTGACTCGCAAGAATCCCCCCAGGGCGATAATCAACACTCGAATCACTACTAAATGACCGAACCTATTTTCTGGCTAGGATGTTCTTTACTGCTAGTCGCCGTTAGTTTAACGGCGGTTTTCATCGCCGCTTTACCTGCTCTGCAAGAGTTAGCCCGGGCAGCCCGGAGTGCCGAAAAATTGTTCGATACCCTCCATCGGGAATTTCCCCCGACTCTAGAAGCAATTCGCCTGACAGGGGCAGAAATCAGCGAATTAACCGACAATATCGATGAAGGGGTCAAAAGTACCCGCCAAGTTGTTCAGGGAGTCGATCGCAGTCTCGGTAGTGCTAAAGCTGGTCTTAGCAAGCTCGATCGTGGCAGCCGTCGCCTCTTGATCGGTTTTAAAGTCGCTTGGAATACTTGGAAACGCAGTTAAGCAGATGGGGAAGTGGGGTGTAGGGTGTGGGGTGTAGGGTGTGGGGTGTGGGGTGTGGGGTGTAGGGTGTAGGGTGTAGGGAAGGAAACCTCTTTCATCTCTGGTGGTGAAAATTTTTTCATCGGGACTGACTCCTGAATACAGACTCCTGCCTCCTGATAACTGGGTGACTAAAGTTGAGAATTCCCTTAAGATAAAGTAAATAAGTGTA
>NZ_JASJFB010000358.1:0-2464 GCF_030065455.1 Microcystis sp. M53602_WE12
CACACCCCACACCCCACACCCCACACCCCACTTCCCCACACCCCACACCCCACACCCCACACCCCACTTCCCCAGATATTGCATGGGTAAGATGCAAAAAGAAAAAAAACTGCAGCCAAAAAGGTGAGATGGAATACACTAAAAGTATAAGGTTATCAATTTTGCTATTTTTCAAGTTGCATCCTAGGCAACAGAATTGCAATTATCCCTCTAGTTAGAAATTGGACGGTTTGCCCTGTGGTTTCATCACTTCCCAAGCCCAATGACTCTTTAACAACGGTTCCCCAGCGTTGTTCTGGTGCTTATGCCTTGATGGACAGTCTCAAACGTCATGGCGTTAAGCACATCTTCGGTTATCCCGGAGGTGCGATCCTGCCCATCTATGACGAACTCTACCGCTTTGAAGAGCGGGGAGAATTACAACATATTTTAGTGCGCCACGAACAAGCGGCCGCCCATGCCGCCGATGCCTACGCTAGGGCCACCGGCAAAGTGGGGGTCTGTTTCGGTACTTCCGGCCCCGGGGCGACCAATTTGGTGACAGGCATCGCTAACGCACACATGGACTCCATCCCGATGGTAATTATCACCGGTCAGGTGAGTCGGGCGGCCATCGGTTCCGATGCTTTCCAAGAAACCGATATTTATGGTATTACTCTCCCGATTGTTAAACATTCCTATGTGGCTAGAAACGCCCGGGAAGTAGCGAGAATCGTCGCTGAAGCCTTCCATATCGCCAGTACAGGACGACCGGGACCGGTTTTAGTCGATATTCCCAAAGATGTCGGTTTAGAACTATGCGATTATATCCCCGTCGAACCGGGAGATGTGAAACTAACCGGCTATCGTCCCACGGTTAAGGGCAATCGCCGTCAGATCGAGGCCGCTTTACACCTCTTGGAAACCGCCGAAAAACCTTTACTTTACGTTGGCGGAGGTGCGATCGCAGCTAATGCCCACGCCCAAATTGCCGAGTTTGCCGAGCGTTTTCAGTTACCCGTCACCACCACGTTAATGGGGATCGGTGCTTTTGATGAACATCATCCCCTCTCGGTGGGAATGTTAGGAATGCACGGCACCGCCTACGCTAATTTTGCCGTGACCGAGTGTGATTTATTAATTGCCGTCGGCGCTCGTTTTGATGACCGAGTAACGGGGAAATTGGACGAATTCGCCTCGAAAGCTAAGGTAATCCATGTGGATATAGACCCGGCCGAAGTGGGCAAAAATCGCGCCCCTGACGTGCCGATTGTCGGGGATGTGCGGGTAGTTTTAGAACAAATACTCCAAAAAGCCAGAGAATTTGATTATCCCACTAATTCTGATCGCAGCCAAGCTTGGTTAGCCAAGATCGAGCGCTGGCGACAAGATTATCCCCTGCAAGTACCTCGACCAGAAGGCAGACTTTCCCCCCAAGAAGTGATCGTTGAGGTGGGTCGTCAAGCACCCCACGCCTACTATACCACCGATGTGGGCCAGCATCAGATGTGGGCGGCCCAATTCCTCAAAAATGGACCCCGACGTTGGATTTCTAGCGCGGGATTGGGGACGATGGGTTTCGGTTTACCGGCTGCGATGGGGGTAAAGGTGGCTATTCCCGATGAGGAGGTCATCTGTATTAGTGGTGATTCCAGTTTCCAAATGAATCTACAGGAATTGGCCACCCTAACCCAATTTAATATTCATGCCAAGACGATTATTATTAATAATGGTTGGCAGGGTATGGTACGTCAATGGCAAGAAGCTTTCTATGGGGAACGTTATTCTAATTCCAATATGGAAGCGGGAATGCCAAATGTGGAACTGTTAGCCCAAGCTTACGGCATTAAAGGGATTACTATTCGCCATCGAGAGGAATTAGCCGCAAAAATTGCCGAAATGTTGGCCCATGATGGTCCGGTTTTAGTCAATGCGATCGTGACTAAAGACGAAAATTGTTATCCCATGGTTGCCCCCGGCCAAAGTAATTCCCGTATGATTGGTTTACCGAAAATTGTCACTGGGGGTTGTGAAATGCTCAATTGTCCCAGTTGTGGCGCGGTTAACAGTTGGAATAATAAATTCTGTCCTGAATGTGGGGCGAAATTGTAGCTGAAAATTGTTAATTAATTAACCAGCCTCCGTTATACTTAACGGAGGTTTTTGGCTTTTTCTCTACTGTGTGAACATCATAAGTAGGTAGGCGTTAAAAATTATCAGATGCCCCCTTATTAAGGAAGGATCGGCACCCCCCTTATCAAGGGGGATCCCCCCGCCTATCGGCACCCCCCTTATCAAGGGGGATCCCCCCGCCTATCGGCACCCCCCTTATCAAGGGGGGCAGGGGGGATCGAACCTAAAATCCATTTTTAAGTAGGTAGGTATTAAAAACTTTCAGATCCCCCCGCCTATCGGCACCCCCCTTATCAAGGGTAGATCCCCCCGCCTATCGGCACCCCCCTTATCAAGGGTAGATCCCCCCGCC
>NZ_JASJFB010000106.1:0-8914 GCF_030065455.1 Microcystis sp. M53602_WE12
AGAATTAGAAATTTATCGATTGAATCAAGGAAGATATGAACAACAAAAACCTAATGAAAACAATCGTTATTGGATAGCAGAGATTAACTTATTTTTGGGAGTCTGGCAGGGAAAAAAAGCGGAAGTAACAGCCTATTGGTTGCGCTGGTGGGATAAGTCGGGCAATCTGTTATTATGGGGGAGTGAACGAGTCGCACAAACTGAATATCAACTCGAACAGGAGCGAATGTTACGGCACAAATTAGCTGAAAAATTAAGAGAAATAGGCGTTGAACCAGAAACCTTGTAGGAGACTTGTCAAATGCTGATAAAATCATGGAAGGAATCTTGGTAATGATTCGGGGCTGAAGATGCAACCTAACCTAACAAATGACTTAAATCACATTCTTGCCCATACTAAAACCCTGTGGGAGGAATTGCGGGGACAACGGATATTTATTACCGGAGGTACAGGCTTTTTTGGCTGTTGGCTTCTGGAAAGTTTTATTTGGGCTAATGATCAGCTAGACTTAAAAGCATCGGCAGTGGTTTTAACCAGAAATCCTGATAGTTTCAGGCAAAAAGCTCCTCATTTAGCCAATCATCCCGCTATTCAATTCCATAGCGGTGATGTTAGGTCATTTCAGTTTCCTAAAGGGGAGTTTTCTTATATTATTCATGCGGCAACGGATGCAAGTTCTCTAGTACATCAAGAGGATCGTCTTTTTGTGCTAGATACTACAGTACAAGGGACTCGGCGAGTGCTAGATTTTGCTAAAAATTGTGGCACAAAAAAATTATTACTAACTAGCTCAGGAGCAATTTATGGTCAACAACCCTCAGATATAAGTCATATTCCAGAAAGTTATCAAGGGGCGCCGGATGTGAGTTCTCCTAACTCCGTTTATGGAGAGGGAAAACGACTCGCAGAACTCTTGAGTGTCTTGTATGCTCAGGAGTATAATATAGAGGTAAAAATCGCCAGGTGTTTTGCCTTTGTCGGTCCCTATTTACCTTTAGATGGATCTTTTGCCATTGGCAACTTTATCAAGGACAGTTTAGAGGGAAAAACGATTCATATTAAAGGAGATGGAACCCCCTATCGTTCCTATTTATATGCTTCGGATTTGATGATTTGGTTATGGACTATATTATTTAAGGGTGAGTCTTGTCGTCCTTATAATGTGGGTTCAAATGTGGAAATCAACATCAAAGATACCGCCTTAGCAGTGGCGGAAATTGCTGGACACCCTAATTCTATCACTGTTGCTCAAGAACCAGTTGTAGGTCAACGGATTGCCAGATATGTACCCGCTACTGACAGAGCATTAAAAGAATTAGGACTCAAGGCAACCGTTGATTTATCTACAGGGATTAAAAAAACCCTTGCATGGTATCAACAAAGACTAACACAAACTGATAATCATTGAGGAGTTTAACTCATGAAATTTGCGGCGAATCAACTCCGTCAAACTGTTCTGAGGATGGCCTTTGCTGGTTCGACCGTGCATATTGGCTGTGCCTTTTCTATTATCGAGATTCTCGCAGTTCTCTATCGTTCTTACCTAAATCTAGGGAATGGTCAACCGGAGTCCCCCGGCAGAGATTATTTAATTCTCAGTAAAGGTCATGGAGTAATGGCTCAATATGCTTGTATGTATGAGTTAGGCTGGCTAACGGATAAGGATATTGATAATTACTTTGGGGATGGTACAATTCTTAAAGGGTTATCTGATGCTCATGTGCCTGGTTTAGAAGTAAGTTCAGGGTCTTTAGGGCATGGTTTATCTGTGGGTGTTGGCATAGCGTTAGCTAGTAAAATTAAAGGAACCGGACAGCGTTGTTTTGCCCTTGTGGGGGATGGAGAAATTAATGAGGGGTCGATTTGGGAAGCCCTACTTTTTGCCTCTCATTTTCAACTATCTAACTTGTTAGTCATTGTAGATGCTAATGGTTATCAAGCGATGGGTACTACTCAAGAAGTGATGAATTTAGGTCAAATTGCTGATAAGTTCCAGGCTTTTGGTTTTGACTGTCGAGAAGTAGATGGTCATGATGAAAAGGCATTATATCAGGTCTTTCAAGAATTATTAGAACTGTCTTCTTCTTGTCCTAAAGCTGTTATCGCTCACACGGTTAAAGGGAAAGGTGTTTCTTTCATGGAAGATAATAATGTTTGGCATTATAGCCGCTTAAATCGAGAAATTTATGCCCAAGCTAAAGCCGAATTAGAACCTCAAGTTTACAAGGATAAATTAAGTTTATGAGAAACGCTTTTTCAGATGCTTTAGTCAAATTTGCTTTAGGGGATGAGCGAGTTCTATTATTAACTGGGGATCATGGTTATGCTTTATTCGATGATTTTCGTCAGGCTTGTCCTAAACAATATATCAATGCGGGGGTAGCAGAACAAAATATGGTAGGGGTGGCGGCAGGACTCGCTAAATCGGGGTTTTTTCCAGTAGTTTATGGTTTAAGTTCTTTTCTGCCGATAAGAGTTCTAGAACAAATTAAGTTAGATGTTTGTTATGAACAATTAAAGGTTTTGTTGATTGGAGATGGTGCTGGAGTGGTCTATAGTAGTCTGGGTTCTAGTCATCAGTCTACCGAAGATATTGCCGCTTTAAGGGCTTTACCTAATATCTCGATTCTCTCCCCGGCAGATGCCTCCGAAATGACTCAATGCCTGAATTGGACTTTTAACAGTGATAGACCAGTTTATTTACGCATGGGTAAGGCAGATTTAGGGGTAATTCATGAGACTTTACCTAACCTTGAGCCGGGTAAACTTTACCCCGTTAAACCAGGCACCGGCAACCTTGGATTTTTGGCGACAGGTTCGATGGTTAAAACGGCTCTAGAAGTAGCCCAAGAATGGGATAATAGTGGGGTGTGGAGTGTTCCTTTTATTAAGCCTCTTGATGTCCAACAAGTGAGAGAAATTTGTCAGCAATATCAAGCTATTGTGGTGATGGAAGAACATTCTATCTATGGGGGGTTGGGTTCTGCTATTTCTGAAATTGCCAGCACCTATCATCCCAGTTGGATTTGTCGCATTGGTATTGAAGATCGATTTTCTCAATTTTGCGGAACTTATCAATATTTGATGCAAGAACATCGGCTAGATGTTGCCTCAGTTAAGGAAAAAGTTAGAAATTTTATGTCACGATTGTAGAAAAATGTATCTAATCAAAAAAAGTAAATTTGTTAGATTTTTGTTAGTGGGGGTAGTTAATACCTTATTTGGTTATTCCGTCTTTGCCTTGCTGTTTCGTCTAGGATTAGATTATCGCTATTCCTTACTTATTGCTACTATTTGCGGGGTATTATTCAACTTTAAAACTATCGGAGCTATCGTTTTTAAAGACCAAAATAATCGACTACTAACTCGCTTTATTGGTGTTTATTTAGTGATTTACTTATTAAATGCTGAATCCTTACGAATTGTTAAGATGCTAGGAATTAATATCTTAGTGGCACAAGCTATCTTAGTATTGCCTCTAGCAATTGTTTCCTATTTTTTAAATAAAACCTTTGTTTTTAGAGGAAGTAGATGATGAAAAAAATTACGATTATGACCCCTTGTTATAATGAAGAAGGAAATATTGAAGACCTTTACCTGCGAGTTAAAGAAGTCTTTAATCAGTTACCTAACTATGAGTATGAACATCTTTTTATCGATAACGCTTCCCAAGATAAAACTGTAGATGAATTAAAAAAAATTGCTCAAAAAGACCCCGGGATAAAAGTCATCGTTAATGCTAGAAATTTCGGTCCCGTTCGTTCTGGTTACTATGGTATTCTTCAGTGTTACGGAGATGCGGTTATTTTTATGGTAGCAGATCTGCAAGATCCTCCCGCATTAATCCTAGAATTTGTCAAGAAGTGGGAGGAAGGCTATAAAGTTGTTAAAGCGGTTAAAACTCCGATGAAAGAAGGAGCTTTTTTCTATTCTGCTAGACAAATTTTTTATTATTTAATGGACAATCTTTCAGATATAAAAGTTACTAGAAACTTTACAGGTTTCGGTTTATACGATCAGAAAGTCATTAATGTTCTACGAGAGATTAACGATCCCTATCCCTATTTTAGGGGACTCATTGAAGAGTTGGGTTTTGAAAGTTTCTCTTTTGAGTATCAACAACAACGGCGAAAACGGGGTATTAGTAGTTACAACTTCTATCGATACTATAGCGAAGCGATGCTGGGTATTACCAGTCACTCCCAAGTTCCCCTCAGACTGGCCACCATGTTAGGCTTTGCTTTGTCCCTCTTGAGTCTGCTAGTGGCGTTAGGTTATTTAATCGCCAAATTGTTGTTCTGGGATTATTTTCCTTTAGGAACCGCACCCGTTACTGTCGGACTATTTTTAATCGCTTCTGTGCAACTATTTTTTATCGGCATTATTGGGGAATACATTGGCTTAATGCACATGAGAATTTTAAAAAGGCCTTTAGTTGTCGAACGAGAACGGATTAACTTTGAGTGAAGACTGTATTTGTTATACTAACTTAATCTTGGAGGACAAATGGTAATGGTTAGGCGTTGGGTTTCATGCTTCAACCCAACCTATGTTCATCTTATATTTAATTCCACCTACCTACTTAAATACAATAGAAAACCTATCTGGATTAGCTAATCTATATATAGCGTTTTTCAGTCTAATGAGGTATAGTAAATCCATCGATAGATAATAGATAGGCGTTTCAGCGTTTCAATCGGGACTCACCGCTATAGTAAAATGTAGATTCTGTGTACCCCCCCACTTTTCTATATCGATTTAGCCTGATTGACGATTCGATCGTAAAATAGCAACAAATCAAGAGAGTACAGGTCAAATATGCCGAAATTTGTTATCTGGGGTAGTTATTGTGAAAACGTGCTGGAAAAACGCGCACCCTATCGTCAAGCGCATCTAGAGGGATTAAATCAACAGAAAGAACGGGGAATTCTCATTACTATCGGACCAACGGCAGATTTAAGCCAAGTTTTCGGAATTTATCAGGCAGCCAGCGAGTCGGAAGTGCGAGAATTAATCGAAGCGGACCCCTACTGGCAAAATGGTATCTGGACAGAGTACCAAGTCAAAGAATGGATTCAAGCTATCTAAGGGGGCTATCAGCTATATTTTTCTATAAGGGTGTTGTCATAAAATTCTCAAACTACGCAACTAATCAAACTCATCTCCGGTCAAGTCTGAAGATATTTTCAAGGATAAACCGGAGTTATCCCTTATAGATTAAAGCTGACAGCTGATAGCTTGCCTAATTTTTGCTTATCGCCATGGTTTACATCAAAAAGGTCGAACTCTCACACTTCAAATCCTTCGGGGGAACGACTCCCATCCCCTTTTTACCGGGGTTTACGGTGGTTTCTGGTCCAAATGGTTCGGGAAAGTCGAATATTCTCGACGCATTGCTATTTTGCTTGGGATTAGCTACTTCCAAGGGAATGCGGGCCGAAAGATTACCGGATTTAGTCAATCACAGCTATAACAGTCAACGTCATAGCACCGAAGCGAGTGTTTCGGTGACTTTTGATGTTAGCGATATTCCCGACGCAACCGATAGGGATTGGACGGTTTCTAGGCGCTTAAAAGTGGCTAAGGGTGGCAGCTATACTTCTACCTACTATATCAATGGGGAAACCTGTACGGTTAGCGAACTTCACGACCAATTAAACCGTTTACGCATCTATCCCGAAGGGTATAACGTGGTGTTACAGGGGGACGTAACCCGAATTATCAGCATGAATGCTAAGGAAAGACGGGAAATTATCGACGAATTGGCAGGAGTAGCCGAATTTGACCGCAAAATTGAGAAAACTAAGGAGAATATCGATTCGGTTAAAGAAAGAGAAGAACGCTGCCAAATTATTGCCACAGAATTGCAAAAATCTCTCGAGAAATTAGCACTCGATCGCATTAAAGCCGAAAAATACCAAAAACTCAAGGCCCAAGTCCAAGAAAAACAACAATGGGAAATTGTCCTGCATTGGCAAAATCTCCAGCAGCGCTGCCAGCAATTAAAAGAACAAATTCAAGCTGGGGAAAAGGAAAAACAGGTTTTAACCGAGACTATCGCCAATTTATCCGAACAAATCGCCCAAAATAGTCAAGAATTAGAGAAACTCAATCAACAGGTCAAAGCTTTCGGGGAAGATGAACACCTGTCCCTGACTTCCCGATTAGCGAGTCAACAGGCCAAACGACAACAACAGCAACAACGACAAAAAGAGTTAGAAAACCTCGAAAAAGAATCTCAGGCACAGAAAAACAGGCTTTTAGAGGAAATTAATCGCTACAATCTCGAATTAAATCAGATTACTGCCCAAAAAAGCCGTTTAGAAACTGAAATTTTACCCAGTCTTTTACTGGCAACCCAAACCGCAAGGGAAACCCTAGAAAACCATCGTCTGCAAGCAAGTAGTCTCGCGGAAGCGTCAGAAGCTTGGGTAAAAGAACAAAGTGACCTTTCCCGCAATATTACCCGTCTTCAGGAACAATTAAACCCCTACCGTAGCCAACGGGCCCAATTGACCGAAAGATGCGATCGATTGCAAACTAATATAGTAGAAGCTGGTCAACGTCTGCAAGAATTAGAGCAAGTTATTAGCACAAAAACGGAAGAAAGTCAAGAAATATTACAAAAAATTAATCAATCGGATCCCGATATCCAAAATTTAGCCCAAAAACTCACCATTGCCGAACAAAATCGCGTCATCAGTCAGGACACCCAAAAACGTCTGCTCAAGGAACAACGGGACAAACAGAGGGAATTAGATAAACTGGAAGCGACCAAGCAAGCGCAACAGGAGGCCCAGGGAACCTATGCTACTCAAATATTATTACAGTCAGATTTGCCCGGAATCTGCGGATTAGTGGCACAATTGGGGGAAGTAGAGGAACGTTATCAAATTGCTCTTGAAATCGCCGCCGGAGGTCGTTTAGGTCATGTAGTCGTCCAAGATGATAGCGTTGCGGCTGCCGGAATTGCCTTGCTAAAACAGCGTCGCATCGGTCGCGCCACTTTTTTACCCCTGAATAAAATTCGTCCTCCCCGTCCCCAGGATATTTCCTCTCTGCGTCATGCGCGGGGTTATCTGGATTTAGCGGTGAATTTAGTTAAGTTTCAATCCCAGTATCGGGAGGTTTTTAACTATATTTTTGGCAGTACCGTGGTTTTCGAGGATATAGATTCTGCCCGTTATTATATCAATCAATATCGCATCGTTACTTTGGATGGCGAGTTATTAGAGATGACTGGCGCTATGACCGGAGGCAGCCAACCGACGCGATCGGGGCTGCGTTTTGGTAAAATTTCTCCGAAGGAGTCTAGTGAAGCGGAATCTCTACGGGAAAGATTAGCAGAAATCGATCGCATTCTTACCCGCAACGAAGAAAAAATTACCCAAGTTAATCATCTTATCAGTCAGTTAACCCAACAGTTAACCGAAACCCGTCAAAGTCATCGGGAAAATCAATTATCTCTACAACAATTAAGCAAGGATTTACAACGTTTAACCACAGAAAAAGAGGATTTAACCCGTCAATTATCGGGACAGCAAGAGGAAATTAGTATTTCTAGTCAACGGTTAGAGGTATTAACTAGAGAAATTCCTCAGTTAGAGTTATCCTTACAGCAAGAACAGGAGAAATTAACTGCTTTAGAGGCCAATCATACCCATAGCAAATGGCAACAGGTGCAGGGAATAATTCGCGCTCAAGAATTAGAGTTACAAACCCAAGAAAATCACCTCGCTACAGTCCGCGAACAGTTAAAAGACCTACAAAATCAACAAATCAGACTAGAGGAAAAAAGTCAAGAGTCTGGGGATAGAATTATTGAGATTGACAGGATAATTACCGATGCAGTTAATCAGAGAAATATCGGTAATCTGGAGATAGAAAAACTTGATCGCCATATTTTAGAAATCAATCAAGCTTTACAGCAATTATCGCAACAACTAGGGGAAACCAAGCAAAAAAGAGATCAATTAGAGACAGTTTTGCGACAACAACAAAACCGGCAACAACAGGCTATCTGGCAATCGGAAAAGTTAGTCAACAATCAAGAGGAAAGACAAGCATTACTAACCACTTTACAGACAGAAATTAGTCAACTAGAAAGCGACTTACCCAATCCCTTGCCCGAAATTCCTGAAAGCGATCGAGATTTCGAGAAAATTCAAAGCGATATTCGGCAGTTACAAAAGAAATTAGCAGCTTTAGAACCTGTCAATATGTTAGCTTTAGAAGAACACCAAAAAACTAAAGAGAGATTAGATGAACTATCAGAAAAACTGCAAACTCTAGAAGGTGAAAGAACCGAACTACTTTTACGGATAGAAAACTTTACCACCCTCAGATTTAATGCTTTTCAGGAAGCATTTACTGCTGTTAACGAAAACTTTAAGAATATATTTGCCACCCTGTCCGATGGTGATGGTTACTTACAACTAGAAGACGAAAATGACCCCTTTAATGGTGGCTTAAATCTGGTGGCACATCCCAAAGGAAAACCAGTACAGCGATTAAGTTCCATGTCTGGGGGTGAAAAATCTTTAACCGCTTTAAGCTTTATTTTTTCCCTACAAAGATATCGTCCTTCTCCCTTTTATGCGTTTGATGAAGTGGATATGTTTTTAGATGGGGCCAATGTGGAGAAATTGGCCAAAATGATTCAAAAACAAGCACAACAAGCGCAATTTATTGTCGTTAGTTTGCGTCGGCCGATGATTGAAGCTTCCGAAAGAACCATCGGTGTCACCCAAGCGCGGGGAACCCATACACAGGTACTAGGAATTAAAGTTTAACCTAAGATGCAAGTGGGAAGTGGGAAGTGGGGTGTGGGGTGTGGGGTGTAGGGTGTGGGGTGTAGGGTGTGGGGTGTGGGGTGTGGGGTGTGGGGTGTAGGGTGTAGGGTGTAGGGTGTGG
>NZ_JASJFB010000650.1:0-1346 GCF_030065455.1 Microcystis sp. M53602_WE12
CCTCATCGGGAAATAAATCCAGAATCATCCCTTTGGGAAAGGGCGCAAGAGCGAATAAACTGAGATAAAGTGCCAAAATTTGCGCTTCTGGTTCGCTATGCAACTCCTCCCAACTGAGATTAAAGGCAGCTTTTAACCCTCGTTCCGCAGTCATTTCCCCATGAAACTTGGGATTTTTGTCTAAGATTGGCTCATCTAAGCCTTTTTCGGCTAATTTCTGCCGTATTTTGCTAATTTTCCAATCCTGTCGTCGTACCAGTAACCTTGCCACCAATTCTAACGCCAAGGGTAAATAACCTAAATCCTGACATAATAATTTAGCTGCCTCGATTTGTGTGTCAATTCTGTTGTCTGCAAGGTAGGAACGCAATAAATCAAGTGCATCTTTTTCTTTTAATACTTCTACCCGAAAAGTCGCAATTGTCGCTGATAAATATTCCTTGCGAGTGGTAATTAAAACCTGAAAGCGTTTGTCTTCTTGCGGTGGTAAATAATCCCTAATTTGCTGATAATCCCGCACATCATCAAAAATAATTAGGACATTTCCCGCTAACCAGTTTTGCCAACAATAACGAATTTTTACGTCTAATTCTCCCTCATCCGGTAAAGTTAATTTGAGATGTACCCGCGCAAAATCTAAAATAGAAGTACCGATAAAACCGCCGTCACTTTCTGCCACATTTAACCAACATATACCCCCGGGATAGGTTTTTTCCTGCCATTGTTGCCAGCCAAACTGTCTGGCTAGTTCGGTTTTACCTATGCCTCCCATTCCTGTTAAGGTAGATATAGCAAGCTTTTGGGATTGTTGTAATTGCTTTTTTAAGTCAACTAATTCCTGATCCCTACCAACAAATTTAGGGATATTACTATTAGATAAATTGTGAGGATGTTGTTTAACCTGTTCCTGAACAGGCGGCTGCAGTCAGAAATTACCACCAATGAATGTATTACCTTGAAAAACATTCTTTATGGAATCAGCTAATTTTTGATTATTGATAACGCTGGCTTGTTGGGATTGAGATTTAAGGGTATTATTAACCAATTCTTTAAGGGAAGGTTCGGCTTCTACAATGTCAACCAACTCGGTTATAATTTGGCTTAATTCGGGACTGGTTTTAGCAACAGATTCAACCTCTAGAATTGCCTGTCCATAATCTAAAGGCTGTTCGGGTGCTTTTTCAATTGCGGTGACAGTATCCGGAGAAACTTGTTTCAGGGAAGTGAGAAATTTGGCTCTTCGGTAATTGTTATGCAATGGACGGGGGTTATAAGGGATGGAACCCTTATATAGAAAGGCATTTAGCGATTTTTGTCAATTGTTTTTTATCTAGAGCGAACTAATC
>NZ_JASJFB010000347.1:0-7789 GCF_030065455.1 Microcystis sp. M53602_WE12
GAAAAAAGTCCAAAAGTCTTATCCAACAAGGTTTTTAGATTTATTCAGCAAGCCCTATCTAGCTGTGAATATCCCTTGATTACATTAATCGCTCGGTAAAGAGGAATTTTTGGAAAATGGACGATATGCTTAAAGTTCCAACTGACAATCATGGTACATCCAGCAACACTTGCTAAAGCAACATGAAGCGCATCTAACATTGATTTCTGAGTCACCACACCATAATCAATATAAGCTTGCCTCAGTTGTAAAGCAGATTCAGTAATTTCAACTAACTCTGTATAGGTTATAACCTCTGCAAAAAAATTGTCGAACCTTCTCAGGAGCAGGTTCAATTTCTCTTAAAACAACTGAAGAAGTTATCAGTTTTAGTTTACCTCCTCTAACTAGCTCAAAAAAAGTTAGGCTTTCCTCTCGGAATTCATCATCAAAAACACCACCAAATACTGATGTATCTGCATAAACTCTAATCATTATAATTTCTCTATCTCGCTTTTTTATTCTATCATGATAGTTGATGGGTTTGACCTAACCCCCCTAACTCCTCTTCCCTGGGAGGGAAGGGGGGAATAACGAACCAGGTTTGTTGTTGCGCTCTCTTCGCTAAATCTTTCTCCTCTCTCCTTGTAGGAGAGGGTCTAGGGGAGAGGTCAATAATTAAGAAACCAAGGTGATCGCACTATTTGGCAACGATCAAGTATAATTAAGATAACAATGTTACTTAGAAAACAAAGTGAAGTTTGAATCTTCAATTAGGATAACTCATGCAACTCGAAGACTATTTTAATTTTCTTGCCCCTAACGATATCCGACTAAAAGAAACCCGCATCGGTATTGAAACCATTTTATACGATTTTATTTACCAAGCGAGAACTCCCGAAGAAATTGCCAATACTTATCCGTCTTTAACCCTAGAACAGGTATATGCGACGATTCTTTATTATCTTCATGAAAAAGAAAAAGTGAGTCAATACATCACCGACTGGCTAGAATGGGGAAGAAAAATGCGAGAAGAACAGCAAAAAAATCCTCCGCCTTCGGTTGAACGACTGAGAAAATTGAAAGCTGAAATAACAGCCAAACAGCAAGCTAATGACACTGAAATATTTAATTGATGAAAATGTTAATTCGGTGTATCCTCAACAATTGCGTCGCCGAGAACCAGAAATCATTGTTCGAGTAGTTGGTGAACCAGATACACCAAAATTAGGTACATTAGATGCAGAAATTTTGATTTGGTGTGAGGTAATGGGTTTTATTTTAGTGACAGATAATCGTGCCTCTATGCCCGTTCATTTAATAGCTCACTTCAGGCAAAATCGTCATGTTCCTGGAATTTTTATTCTCAATCAAGATTTAAGTGTTGGTGATAATTTGTTAGAATTAATTGTAATTGCTAAAGGCTCTTTTGACAATGAATATGAAAACCAAATTATTCATTTACCGTTAACCTGATCAAATTGAAATAATCTTATTAAAATAACTAAGAATCCCAATTCACGATCGCTACGAACCCGGTTTGATGAGGAGATTTTCGTTGCTGTGGCTGATATTTTGAGGATTGGGATTGAGGAGGTGCGGGGTTTGCTGGAGGGTTAGGATGGGTTTTGGGCGTAGGGATTGTTTGGGCGCAGGGTGCGTGTTTGCGGCTATCAATTCAGTTAACGTAAGTCTTAATTAAGGTGGTAAATATGGTTCAAATTTTACAAGCAAAAGAAGTCACTCTCAGAGATTTAATTAATCATTTTCAACTAGAGTTTATAGAAGATGAGCATTTTTTTGGGGAATGGCAGCAAGACCTAGAAGCAATCTCTGAACAAGAAAAAGAATTGTTAGATAAAATCAAAACAGGTTATTTTAACTTATTAAATTATCCTCCCTTTTTGGAAACTTCGGTGAGGATGACGGTTTTAGACCCATTATTATTTATTGGTAACTTTTATCTATTTCCCTTTCAGATTAAAGCAGAAGAGTCCGTTGAAATTATTACAGAAGATCAAGATTTAATAATTAAAGGAAGGTTAGATACTTTAATTCTAAAAGAGCAATTATGGGTAATGATTATTGAATCAAAACGGGTTATTTATTCTGTTGAAGTAGGTTTACCGCAATTATTAGCTTATTTAATGGTCAATCCTCATCCAAACCGTCCTAATTATGGAATGTTGACCAATGGTTCCGAGTTTTTATTTGTTAAATTATTATGGGACGGTAAACCTTTATACGGAACCTCTCGTTTATTTGCCATGAGAAATCCGGGGGATTTATATGAAGTTCTCAAAATCCTGAAACATCTCTGTCAACTAATTTGAGTATGGAGATAAGTAGCTGGTTACAATTAAATTAAAAATGGATTTTAGGTTCGATCCCCCCCGCCCCCCTTGATAAGGGGGGTGCCGATCCCCCCTTAATCCCCCCTTGATAAGGGGGGTATCTGATGATTTTTAACGCCTACCTACTTAATCAGTACCTACAGAATCATTACTCTCCTATTTCCCTCTGTTGTATAATTTGCTCTGCAAGGAACAAATCAGTAGGCATAAATAAAAATTATCAGGATTTTTTCGGCTTTTCTTGACTATTTCAGCCTTATTTGTCCTAACAAGCTCAAGAATACGAGAGTTTTTCTCTAGAATTGCCCGGCCTGAGAGGGGAATGGTAAAGTTAGATAAGAAAATTAAAGATGGTGTGATTAAAGTGAAATTTGCTGCTAGTACCTATTTTTCCCTGCTGCGTCATTGTGCCGTTCCTTTGCTGTCGATCGCCACTTTTACGCCAATTCTCCTAACTTATTTAGCCAAGGAAAAACCAGAAACCCCGCAACCGCAGGCAAATCTAGAGACTGCTGCCTCCCCTGCTCCTATTATCCCATCTCCGATCGCACCCTTAACCGCACCATCGCCGAAACTATCCCCCTCTCCCCAATCTTCCCCCTTGGCACCGAAAAAATTAGCGCCATCGGTTCAAACTTCCCCTAATACTTCCCCTAATACTGCCCCCGCTGCCGCAGCCAAACCGGTAACTAGACAACCTTTAGCGGTTCCCGCTAATTATACGCCGCCGGTCCTAGAAATTCGCGTGGCGATTAAAAGGGATGTGGCCAGTGTTTTGATTGGAGTTAACGGGCCGGCGGTGATCACCGATCGCCAAGGTCGCGGTTTAAAAACGATTGCCACTAACGAGGGTTTACCGGTCATTGCCAGTGCCAATGGCTTAAAAATGGGCGATTTATCGCTGCCAGAGGTGATTTTTGTGCAGCCCACCAGTGCCGATGGTTTAGTTTATGTGGATGATGGTTGGTATCGGGGTAAAGTGCTGCTTGTTGCCCAAGGCGATCGCTTGTTAGTGGTCAATCAGGTTAATTTAGAGGCCTATCTCTATAGTGTGGTGGGTAGTGAAATGCACTCCACTGCGCCAATGCACGCTTTAAAGGCACAGGCGATCGCCGCTCGTTCCTACGCCCTAGTACATATAATCCGCCCCGCTAATGCTTGGTTTCATCTGGGCAATAGCCAACGCTGGCAGGTATATAAAGGCATTCGCTCGGAGTATCAATCGACTCACCAAGCGGTTAATGCCACTGCTGGGCAGATTCTCAGCTATAAAGGGGGTGTAGTCGAGTCTCTTTATGCTGCCACCGATGAAATTGTCGCTTGGGCCCACGGTGGTCGCGGCATGAGTCAAACTGGGGCTTATAAATTAGCGGAAAAAGGCCTAGATTATCAACAAATTCTCGGTAATTATTATCCCGGAGTTGGTTTAGCCCGTCTAGTTCTACAAAATTAGATTGATTGGCTTTCTCGATCGCTGGTGCTAGGCTGTTGACTATAGCAGGGAGAAATAGTTGAGCATTTGTACTAAAATTCCCAACAGCTTGCCGACCTGTTTCTTCTAGTTGATAACTGATCACTGATAACTGATCACTGATCACTGAAATGCCGACCATAGCAGATTTCTAGTAACCGTATTACAATAAACTTTCAAAATGCTATAGCAGTAAATCTCTCTATGAATAGCCCCTTTCTCGACTACCTCAACGGCCCCAAGCATCCCGTCCTCGTCTTTGATGGGGCGATGGGAACTTCCCTACAAAGCCAAAATCTGACGGCCGAGGACTTTGGTGGGGCAGAATACGAAGGTTGTAACGAGTATCTTGTCCATACTAAACCTAGCGCCGTAGCCAAAGTCCACGAAGCCTTTTTAGCCGTGGGTGCGGATGTGATTGAAACCGACACCTTCGGGGGAACCTCGATAGTTTTAGCCGAGTACGATTTAGCCGATCAAGCCTATTATCTCAACAAAACCGCCGCCGAACTGGCCAAGGCTTGCGCTAATAAATACTCTACCCCCGAAAAACCCCGTTTTGTGGCGGGTTCCATGGGGCCGGGGACAAAACTGCCCACTTTGGGTCATATTGACTTTGATACGCTCAAAAATGCCTATGTGGAACAGGTAGAGGGTCTGTACGATGGCGGGGCAGATTTATTATTAGTAGAAACCTGTCAGGATGTCCTGCAAATTAAAGCGGTTTTAAATGCTATTGAAGAAGTATTTCAGCAAAAAGGTCAACGATTGCCCCTAATGGTTTCAGTGACGATGGAAACCATGGGAACGATGTTAGTAGGAACGGAAATTAACGCCGTTGTCTCTATTTTACAACCCTATAAAATCGATATTTTGGGACTTAACTGCGCCACCGGTCCCGATTTGATGAAACCCCATATTAAATATCTCTCGGAAAATTCCCCTTTTATTGTTTCTTGTATTCCTAATGCTGGTTTACCGGAAAATGTCGGCGGTCAAGCGCACTATCGCCTCACTCCCGTAGAATTAAAAATGGCTTTAATGCACTTTATCGAAGATTTGGGAGTACAAATTATCGGCGGTTGTTGTGGTACTCGTCCCGACCATATCCAAGCTTTAGCGGAACTAAGTCAGGGTTTAACTCCGAAATCTCGTCATTATCATTATGAACCCTCCGCCGCTTCTATTTATAGTACCCAACCCTATATTCAAGATAATTCTTTCCTTATTGTCGGGGAAAAATTAAACGCCAGTGGTTCTAAAAAATGTCGGGAACTTCTCAATGCTGAAGACTGGGATAGTTTAGTATCGATGGCGAAAGCTCAGGTAAAAGAAGGAGCGCATATTCTCGATGTCAACGTCGATTATGTGGGCCGGGATGGGGTGCGCGATATGCACCAATTAGCCTCTCGTTTAGTTAATAATGTCACCCTACCTTTAATGTTAGATTCCACCGAATGGGAAAAAATGGAAGCGGGGTTAAAAGTAGCGGGGGGTAAATGTATCCTCAACTCTACTAACTACGAAGACGGGGAACCGCGTTTTTATCAAGTCTTGGATTTAGCGAAAAAATACGGCGCGGGGGTAGTAATTGGAACCATTGATGAAGAAGGAATGGGACGCACTGCCGAGAAAAAATTCCAGATAGCTAAACGGGCCTATTATGCGGCGATAGAATACGGAATTCCTCCCTACGAAATCTTTTTTGATCCTCTAGCTTTACCGATTTCTACCGGTATCGAAGAAGACCGAGAAAATGGCAAGGCTACCATCGAAGCAATGGGCCGAATTCGCCAAGAATTGCCAGAATGTCACATTCTTTTAGGTGTGTCTAATATCTCCTTTGGCTTGAATCCGGCAGCGCGTCAGGTATTAAATTCCGTCTTCCTCAACGAAGCGATGCAGGTGGGGATGGATGGGGCAATCGTCAGCGCTAATAAAATTCTTCCTCTGGCAAAAATTGAACCAGAATATCAGCAAATTTGTCGGGATTTAATCTATGATAATCGTCGTTTTGATGGCGATATATGTGTTTATGATCCCCTGACCAAATTAACCGAATTATTTGCGGGTAAAACCACTAAAAAAGACCCCTCTAGTAATGCTAATTTACCCGTGGAGGAACGATTAAAACAGCATATTATTGATGGGGAAAGATTGGGACTGGAAGACGCTTTAAAGCAAGCTTTACAGGACTATCCACCCCTAGATATTATTAATATTTTCCTCTTGGATGGGATGAAGGTAGTGGGTGAGTTATTTGGTTCAGGACAAATGCAGTTACCTTTTGTTCTCCAATCTGCCCAAACTATGAAAGCAGCTGTTGCTTTTTTAGAACCCTTTATGGAGAAAAAAGAGGGGGATAATAATGCCAAAGGGACTTTTATTATCGCAACAGTTAAAGGGGATGTTCACGATATTGGTAAAAATTTAGTTGATATTATCTTGACAAATAACGGCTATAAGGTGATTAATTTGGGCATTAAACAACCCGTAGAAAATATCATCGAAGCCTACCAAGAACATAAAGCCGATTGTATCGCTATGAGCGGTTTATTGGTGAAATCAACGGCTTTTATGAAGGAAAATCTAGAGGTTTTTAACGAAAAAGGAATCACCGTTCCTGTTATCCTTGGCGGGGCAGCTTTAACCCCCAAATTTGTCCATGATGACTGTCAAAAAACCTATAAGGGACAGGTTATCTATGGTAAAGATGCCTTTTCTGACCTGCATTTTATGGATAAATTAATGCCCGCTAAAGCTGGGGGTCAATGGGATGATAGTAAAGGCTTTTTAGCGGAGTGTGCCGAGGCAGAAAAAAGCCCGGTTGTTGCCGAAGAATTAAAGGTTAATCCCGATACTATTTTTACCGATGGCAGCGTCAACCAAGAATTAGTTATTGATACCCGTCGGTCCGAAGCGGTGGCAGTTGATATTCCCCGACCAACACCGCCCTTCTGGGGTACTAAAATATTAACAGCAGCAGAAATTCCCATCGAGGAGGTTTTCTGGTATTTAGATCTACAAGCTTTATTTGTCGGTCAATGGCAATTCCGCAAACCAAAAAGCCAATCGAAGCAAGAATACGACCAGTTTTTACAGGAAAAAGTTCATCCAATTCTAGCAGCATGGAAAGAGAAAATTGTCAAGGAAAATTTACTAAACCCCACATTAATTTATGGTTATTTTCCCTGTCAGTCGTCCGGTAATTCCCTCTTAATTTACGATCCCGAATCGATACAAGCGGGCGAAAAACCCGAAAATCTGCAACCGATCGCCATTTTTGAGTTTCCGCGCCAGAAATCCGGTCGTCGTCTCTGTATTGCTGACTTTTTCGCCCCGCAGGAATCCGGTATCATCGACGTTTTCCCGATGCAAGCGGTGACAGTGGGGGAAATCGCCACGGAATACGCTAAATCTCTCTTTGATGCCAACGAATATACCGAATACCTCTATTATCACGGCATGGCTGTGCAAACCGCCGAAGCCATGGCCGAATGGACCCACACCCGCATCCGTCGCGAGTTAGGTTTCGCAGAGTTCGATCCCGATAATATCCGCGATATACTGCAACAGCGTTACCAGGGTTCTCGCTATAGTTTCGGCTATCCCGCTTGTCCCAATATTCAGGACCAATACAAGCAACTAGATCTGTTAGGATGCGATCGCATTGGGATGTCTATGGACGAAAGCGAACAATTGTACCCAGAACAATCCACCACCGCCATTATCACCTATCACCCCACCGCTAAATACTTTAGTACCTAGGGTTTGCTGAAAAAGTTTGTTGGTGGGGTTAGGAGTCGGTCGTCAGGAGTCGGTCGTCAGGAGTCGGGAGTCAGGAGTCAGGATTCAGGAGTCAGGATTCAGGATTCAGGAGACAGGATTCAGGAGACAGGAGACAGGAGACAGGAGACAGGAGATTATTTTTATTTATACTTCCCACACCCCACACCCCACACCCCACACCCCACACCCCACACCC
>NZ_JASJFB010000865.1:0-17137 GCF_030065455.1 Microcystis sp. M53602_WE12
CGATTTCTGACCATAAGGGATGGTTTTGACTGATAATATGACGTTCAACTAGCTTCATATCTTGATTATACCTGATAACGTTCTTAAAATCTATCGGTGGCCAAAGTTACTTATTTTAGCTATCTAGCTACAGAAATGAGTAGCTTTAAAAAGCTTTAGGTAGGTTTTTGGTTTCTGTGGTTAACCCCAATTTTAAAAGAGAGTTTCCCCTTAAAAATCCCAACCTATATCTTGAGCAATTAAACCCTCGACACTGTGGCCATCTTCTCCTTGAGACATGAGGTAACGTTCAATTAAAGGCAAACCCCTGTGTTTGTTAAGCAGGGAGCAGGGAGCGGGAAGCGGGAAGTGGGGGGAACAAATAAAATAATCTCCCGTCTCCGAGTCTCCTGACGACCGACTGCTGAGGGCTGATAGCGAAAATAACTGATCTGATCCCCTAGCGTGATAAGCTGTGTATTGGCTAATTTTACAAAAAATTAAGACTTTCCCCTTGTGGGAGTTATCAGCTAAAACCCAGAGTAGACATAAACAATGGTAGCGACAACAGAAACTAACGTTGGTAAAATCGTCCAGATCATCGGTCCTGTCATCGATGCCGAATTTCCCAGTGGCAAACTGCCCCGTATTTATAATGCCTTAACCGTAAAAGGAACTAACTCCGCCGGTCAAAATCTATCGGTTACTTGTGAAGTGCAACAGTTACTCGGTGATAACCAAGTGCGGGC
This sequence comes from Microcystis sp. M53602_WE12, assembly GCF_030065455.1. Lineage (NCBI taxonomy): Bacteria > Bacillati > Cyanobacteriota > Cyanophyceae > Chroococcales > Microcystaceae > Microcystis > Microcystis sp. M53602_WE12. The sequence goes on from NZ_JASJFB010000865.1 coordinate 729, forward strand.
CGTTGCCATGAGTACCACCGATGGTTTAGTGCGCGGTATGGATATCGTGGACACCGGCGCGGCGATTAGCGTTCCCGTGGGTAAATGCACCCTCGGTCGGATTTTTAACGTTCTTGGTGAACCCGTGGACGAAAAAGGACCGGTTAACGTCACCGAAACCTCTCCTATTCACCGTCCCGCTCCCAAATTAGTCGATCTTGAAGTAACACCGACGGTTTTTGAAACCGGTATCAAGGTGATTGACCTGCTCACCCCCTACCGTCAAGGGGGCAAAATCGGCCTCTTCGGGGGTGCTGGTGTGGGCAAAACCGTCATTATGATGGAATTAATCAACAATATCGCCATTCAACACGGTGGTGTCTCGGTTTTTGGCGGTGTGGGTGAAAGAACCCGCGAAGGAAACGACCTCTACAACGAGATGATCGAATCGAAGGTAATCAACGCTGATAACCCCGAAGAATCGAAAATCGCCCTCGTTTACGGTCAGATGAACGAACCCCCCGGAGCGAGAATGCGCGTCGGTCTCTCCGCTTTGACCATGGCCGAATACTTCCGCGATGTCAACAAGCAAGACGTACTCTTATTTATTGATAATATCTTCCGTTTCGTGCAAGCTGGTTCGGAAGTATCGGCGCTCCTCGGTCGGATGCCTTCTGCGGTAGGATACCAACCCACCCTCGGTACTGACGTAGGCGACCTGCAAGAGCGGATTACCTCCACCAAAGAAGGATCGATCACTTCCATCCAAGCGGTCTATGTACCGGCGGATGACTTGACCGATCCCGCTCCCGCTACTACCTTCGCTCACTTGGATGGAACAACTGTACTATCCCGTGGTCTGGCTTCCAAAGGTATCTATCCGGCGGTAGATCCCCTCGGTTCCACCAGCACCATGCTCCAAGCTGATATCGTCGGTGATGAACACTACGGCACCGCTCGCGCCGTCCAATCTACCCTGCAACGCTATAAAGAGTTACAGGACATCATCGCTATTCTCGGTTTAGACGAATTGTCGGAAGAAGATCGTCTCACCGTTGACCGCGCTCGCAAAATTGAGCGTTTCCTCTCGCAACCTTTCTTCGTGGCGGAAGTGTTCACCGGTTCTCCAGGTAAATACGTTACTCTCGCTGATACGATCAAAGGCTTCCAGATGATCCTCAAAGGTGAACTCGATAGCTTACCCGAACAAGCGTTCTATATGGTCGGCAATATCGATGAAGCGATCGCTAAAGGCGAAAAACTCAAAAAAGGCTAATTAAAAGTCAGTAGTAACCGCGTTTAGCGGTTACTTAACCCAGAAATCTGCCAAAATTATCGTTATTATCACCAATGAGCATTACAGTACGGGTTATTACACCCGATCGCATTGTCTGGGATAACGTGGCTGAAGAAGTAATCCTACCCAGTTCCACGGGACAATTAGGTATTCTTAGCGGTCACGCTCCTTTATTAACTGCCCTGAATATTGGCGTAATGCGAATTCGACCGGGGAAAGACTGGGAAAATATCGCGGTTTTGGGCGGTTTTGCCGAAGTCGAAAATAATGAGATCAAAGTCCTCGTTAATGGGGCGGAATTAGGCTCAAAAATCGATAAAGAAAAAGCTCGCGCCGAATACGAACAGGCCCAAACCCGTCTCGATGAAGTCAGTAAAGGGGATGACCGTCGCAAAACTATCCAAGCGCAACAATCATGGCGCAAAGCTCGCGCTAGATACCAGGCCGCTGGTGGTTTAGTATCGGTTTAAACCCAACCAAATCAAATTAAATTAAAGCAAAATCGGGCGGGTTTATATAAACCTACCCGATTCTTTTTCAGTTATCAGTTATCAGTTATCAGTTATCAGTTATCAGTTAAGTAGGGCTTGCTGAATAAATCTAAAAACCTTGTTGGATAAGACTTTTGGACTTTTTTCCCCTCAAAAAGTACCAGATATGGGAGTGATCAGGGGGAAATTCAGGGACTTTTTCCCTGAAAATTAGGTAATTGACCCCCTCAAAATCGGTAAAACCCCACACCCCACACCCCACACCCTACACCCTGCCCCTAGGAAAAACTTTTTCAGCAGACCCTAGATATTTATTCACCTCTGGAGGTTATTAATTATGAAGGTTAAGCAATTTGATTGTGTGGAAATGAAACGGTTGAGTAGCGAAAAAATCTATGAAGACATTAAAAATATGAAAATAAAGGAAGAATTAGCCTATTGGCAACAAGCTACTAAAGAGTTAGAAAAACTTCAAAGTCAATCATAGTTTAGCGAAGGGATCGCAACTACAAACCTGGTTCGTTATTCCCCCCTTATTTCGCAGGGAAGGGGGGTTAGGTCATTCGGGCGATTTTTCATGTTGGCAAGGTCATATTCTGGTTTCATGGTTTTATTATCGATAATGTTTACCTTCGTTTTTACCCGTAAAAGTCCTCATTTAGAATCTGTTCAGGTGTGAAAGGACAAGCGAGGGGATACTCACTTTCTTGGGGAATACGAATACCAAATTGAGCGCGTTTACCCTGTTTGATGGCGACTTTACGAGCGCTGGAATAGGCTTGTGTGATGGAGATTAAGAGATAAGATTTAAGAGAGGGAGTCTTAAGTAAATCATCTTGAACGCGCTGGCGATGCTCATCTACTGAGTTATACCAACTTGCTTTCATTGTCTCAGGAGCATCATGCTGTATCTTTAATTTGAGTAAGTGAATCAACAAGACCATTAAGTTGCTCTCTAAGGCGCGTTTCTCTGACTTACCCAAATCTTTTAACTCCTCAATTAAGTTTTCTATATCCAGTTGTTCAAACTGTCGATTCTGTAATTGATGAATAGTTTGCTCAATCCACAACTGAAGATCTTGTTCGTAAAGTGTTGTGGGATTTTCTTGAATGTCCGATTGTTTTAATAAGTTCATTTGGCTTTCATTAAGTTAACGGTAGATGAATAATTTGGTCTTTATATTTATTATTATACTTGATCTTTACCAGATAGTGTGATCGCATTGGGTTCTTAATTATTGACCTCTCCCCTGAACCCTATCCTACAAGGAAAGGGGAGAGAATTTAGCGAAGGGAGTGCAACTACAAACTGGGTTTGTTGTCAAGGCTCTAGCCCGAACAAGTTTAACCTGTTTTCTTTAGGTAGTGAGAAGCTAAATGGACATAACCCTATTGCCCAAATTGGGTAACTTATCTAGAATAAGTATATGAAGAGAGGAGGAGACGTGATGGAGTATCAGAATTTTTCGCTCATTAAAGAAGATATTCAGGCTGATGCTTGGGGACGGATTAGCCTTGGGACTGAATGTAGCAACCGTCACTATCGAATACTGATGAATGCAAGCGGGGAACTTCTTTTGGTTCCCATGGTGGCGATTCCAGAGGGAGAACTATGGGCTTTTCAGAATCCTAGTGTCCGCGAGTCGCTCAAACGGGGGCTCGCAGAAGCCCGCACGGGAGATTTCGCTGAAGAAACAGTCGATTTAGACGCTATGCTTGAGTTTGCTGAATCTATTCCTGAAGAAGTCGAGGAGTAATTGAATTTCTCTTTACGACAGACACAGGAAGCTCGAAATACTCTATCTGAATTGCGAGCAGAAGCGGAACAGGCTCAAAAGACTCGCCTGGCTCAAGGTAGGACAAAAGCATCGAAACAAGAGGGTCTCTACAAACAGGTAACAAAAGCCCTCAAGCTCCTCAGTACAAACCCAAGACATCCAGGACTAAAAACCCACGAATTTAATTCCCTCGACAACCCTTATGATGCAACACAGAAGGTTTTTGAAGCCTACGCCCAACAGAATACACCGGGAGCCTATCGAATTTTCTGGTGCTATGGACCTCATTCGGGGGAAATCACCATTCTCGCTATTACACCTCATCCGTAGATCACAACATTGTAGGGGCGAAGCATTCGGGCGATAACCTATCGCTGAAACCGTAGATTTCCTATCCGAATGCTTCGCCCTTACTTTTTCAGCAAGCCCGAAATAGTTAGCGCTGAAGCGCAACAACAAGCCAGGTTCGTGAGGGAGTGAGGGAGGATCATCACCCCATCACCCCCCCATCACCCCATCACCCTCTCTTTTTAAAGCCGGATTTAGTATTAGGGGGGAGTTAGACCAAACCCCGCACCTCCTCAACCCCAACCCCCAAAACAGAAGCAATACCGACAAGAATCTCCTCATCTTGCGTTTGCTGATAAAGATCAACAAGACTAGGCAAAGAAAAGGTTTGTACACTGTAACCATCGTTAAATTCTGCCCAAATTTGTAAGGCTTGCAGGTAATAACTTTTGGCTTGGCTCAATTCCCCAACTCCTTCCGCTACCCCTCCCAACTGGTGCAGGGTTCCGGCTTGCTCATAGCGATCGCCATATTCAATCTTGATCTCAATAGCTTGCTGGTAGTAGCTTCGGGCTTGCTCCCATTCCCTCAATTCTTGCGCTACCGCTCCCAAATTGTGCAGGGTGCTGGCTTGGGAGAAGCGATCGCCATATTCAATGAAGATCTCAATAGCTTGCTGGTAGTAGCTTCGGGCTTGCTCCCATTCCCTCAATTCTTGCGCTACCCATCCCAACTGGTGCAGGGGGCGGGCTTGGGAGTAGCGGGCGCTTTGCGTGCCTCCGGCAGCGCCATATTCAATGCAGATCTCAATAGCTTGCTGGTAGTAGCTTCGGGCTTGCTCCCATTCCCTCAATTCTTGCGCTACCCTTCCCAAATTGTGATAGGTAGTTCCCAATATTGAGGCTTTTTGTTGCTCGTCCACCCCTTGGAGATTTTGAGTTAATTCAATAACTTTTAGATAAGTCTGTTTCGCCTGTTCATAGTTTTTTGTATTGTTATAGGCGATGGCGAGATTGCCCAAAGCACCAACAATGTTACTACCGATTATCCCAGTTTTAATCTGCTCAGGATAAGTTTGACAAGCTTGACAAACACTCTCGCATAGTTTCAGTTTGCTACTAACATCATTGGTAGCAACAAAATAATTATGTAAGCAAAAGAAGATATAAATATCTTCCTGCTTTTCCAAACAAATCTGCAACGCATGAAACAGATTTTCATACTCCCAGCGACAGAACAATATCCCCCACTGCTTCTCTTGCGGATTTTTGGAATCTAGTAAGTCATCATAATAACCTGCTAAGTCTCGGTAATGATTCTTAAAACCCTCCCAAATTGCTGCTTGTGTCTCTGGTGCTAATTCCTTTAACTTCGTCTTCAGGAAGTAGGGAAAAATGGGCTGGATAGTCAATAAACTCGGCAATTCTTCACTCATCGGCGAAAGCAGTCCCCAATGAATCGCTTCTTCAATCGCTGCATCAAATTGGTCAAATTGATAACCTTGTAAAGGTTCTAATTTTTGTAATTCTTCACTGTAAAAAGGAATGAAATCCCTGTTAATAAACCCACTAAAAGGCGCTAAACAGAGTAACAGCTTCTGCGCCTCCTCCGACAAATTACTGTGGGAATACTCCACACATTTGATGATATTATTAGTCTTATCCTCATCCCCCACATTAACTAACTCCGCCAACTGTAACCCTTGCCAAATCTCCTCCGGTGACTGTCGCTTCAGATTCGCTAATACCACTTCCATCGCCAACGGATACCCCGCCAACAATTTCATCAAGCGCTTAAAATAATCATCCTTTTTAATCGCATTTTTCCGACTCTTCGCCTGACGTTCTAAGATTCTCTCCGCTAATTCAGTTCTCGACTCTTGGTCTAATCCTTGTAAGGGATAGATATTCTCCTTAAAAGTCCTGCGTTGCAGCCAAGTTTCCTCACTGCGAGAACCCAAAATCACCTTCGTCTTTCCCCCGACCAAATTCTTGAGAAATTCGGCGATTGCTTCCCTTTCATTCTCCGGTAAAGTATTCTGAATTGCTAACGGTTGTCCCGTCACCGACTCCAGATTATCTAAAATGAGAATATACGCCTCACTGCGGAGTTTTTGTTCTAGTTTCTTTACCCGCGCTTTCAGGTTCATCCCTTGGAAACTCGCCTGTTCAAAGCGATTATAAATTCCCTGACCGATTTCATAGACAATCTGTTCTAACGTCCAAGCTTTTTTATCATAACCAAAATAGAAAATATGGGTCGCCCAGTTGGTTTTCTGCCACCATTCTCGTAGATAATTGAGTAAGGTAGTTTTTCCTGTCCCTCCCATTCCTTTGAGTAAAAGGATATTATGTTTCAGCAGCGCCTTTTCCATCTTGAGAATTTCTAAATCCCTGCCGACAAAGCCGTATTCTGGTAAAGGAAAGACATATTGATTGCCGATATGTTCCCAGTATTTTTCCTCCTCTTCTGGAGTAAATGGACGCAAATTGAGATTAATTTTACCGCGACAATAAATCACCGGTAATAACCAATCTTCTAAATCTATTATCGTGTTATAATAGGCGCGGCGTTGCTTATTATTGAATAACTCTAACCGTCCCTTTCGCATCGCTTCCGTTAGGTCTTTTCCGTTCAATAATTGCTGATAAATTGGTTTCATCATCAACTTAGCTGCAGAAACCGTCACCGAATATCCCATCGCCACCACTGCTTGCATTCCCGCAGTCATCAAACGACTTCCTAAACTGGTTTCCCGATAGTCTTCTGATTCCTGGGAAATTTGCTTTGCTGACTGACAAGCATTGAGAATACAAATAGGGATATTTTTCCCGGTGAGTAAATTCGCTAATTCCGTCGCTTCTACCGGAGTCGCTTGACCTTTTTCTTCTCCTTCCAGAAACAGAAAAGCTTTTACTCCCTCATATTCTGCTAAATCCTCCAGTCCCCATCCCCTTTGATAGCGCCAAGAATCCCCGTGAACCTGTCTTTGGTACTGTTCATATTCCATCAATCCGCCATGAACATCGAAATGAATAACATGATAGTATCCTTCTCCCTTCTCATCCAGATGTCTGGTTAGTGATTCATAAGTTCCGGGACGCAAAATATCAATTTTTACCGGTATTTCACTACTATTTACCAGTTCTACCAAAGGACGGGAAATCGTGCGATAGTTAACATCAGATTCCTCATTAGGACGCGCAATCACCACCAGAAGATTGATAGTAGGATAAGTGGCCATTTGCACCGGGACAACTGTAGCCCCTCGACGCTGGCGGGAGATGATACAATCTATAGAAAAAGGACGCGGTAAATCAGGATCTTTCAGCGCTTCCCAATGTAAAGCTTGAAATTCTGGCGACTGACTTTCGATGATAATTTGCAGTTGACTTAACTGCTTTCGCAAGTCTCGATATTCCCCATAAGCATTTAAATTACTCTGGAAAACCTGTTTAAATAGGTTTTCGCCATAGTTTTGGACACTGTTGGCGGCTTTTTGCGCTTTATCCGTCTCTAGCGTCGGAAATACTAACCATTCCTCAAAGTACCATTCTAGGTCTTTTTCTTCTTGGTTAGTAAAGGGGTCAGTAACCGTAATTGGGTAGCTGTTACCGCTATCAAAATTGAGACTAGCAGTAAAGCCACCATCGTTAATTCCTTCTTCGCGGATGGTGAGGACTAACATAGAGATAAGTTTAGAATTGTTCTATTACAACTCTTCAGCAGTTTAACGGTATTATACTGGAAAAAACCTATTGCTTTGAGCCTATGGATGTTCGAGCGGCAGTTGCCCTAGAAGCGGGAAAACCCCTAACTATTGAAACGGTAAAATTAGCCGCACCGCAAGCGGGGGAAGTGTTAGTAGAAATCAAAGCCACGGGAGTTTGTCACACCGATGCCTATACTCTCTCTGGGGCCGATCCTGAAGGCTTATTTCCCTCAATTTTAGGCCATGAAGGGGCCGGAATCGTGGTAGAAGTGGGAAAAGGTGTCACTAGCCTAAAAGTGGGGGATCATGTTATTCCCCTATACATTCCCGAATGTCGTCAGTGCGAATACTGTCTCAGCTTTAAAACCAATCTCTGTCAAGCGATTCGTCTTACCCAAGGTCGGGGAGTAATGCCGGATGGAACCAGTCGTTTTTCCCTCGATAGTCAGCCGCTTTATCACTACATGGGAACCTCGACTTTTGCTAACTATACCGTGCTGCCGGAGATTTCCCTAGCCAAGATTCGCCCCGATGCTCCCTTTGAAAAAGTCTGTTATATCGGCTGCGGAGTCACTACAGGTATCGGTGCGGTGATTAATACCGCTAAAGTGGAACCGGGGGCAAAAGTGGTGGTTTTTGGTCTGGGAGGTATCGGTTTAAATGTTATTCAAGGGGCCCGTTTGGTGGGGGCCGATATGATTGTCGGGGTCGATATCAATCCCCAGAAACAAGCTTTAGCGACCAAATTCGGGATGACTCATTTTGTTAATCCCCAAGAAATCGAGGGGGATTTAGTGGCCTATCTGGTGGATTTAACTAAAGGTGGGGCCGATTATAGTTTTGAGTGTATCGGCAATGTCCAGATTATGCGTCAAGCTTTGGAATGTTGCCATAAAGGTTGGGGTGTTGCCACTATTATCGGTGTAGCCGGGGCCGGCCAAGAAATTAGTACCCGTCCTTTTCAATTAGTCACCGGACGGGTCTGGAAAGGTACGGCTTTTGGTGGAGCGAGAGGTCGTACAGATGTACCAAAATTAGTCGATTGGTACATGGACGGCAAGATTAACATTGATGATTTAATCACCCACGTTCTACCTCTGGCAAGAATTAACGAGGCCTTTGACCTGATGCGCCAAGGGGATTCTATCCGCAGTGTGATTACATTTTGAGCATAGTTAAGAAATACTTGACAAACTCTTAACTGTATGTGTGCGCCAGTTTCCTGACTCTCTTTAACTTACTATAGAAGCGATCAATCTTTGTGTCCTCTGTGTCTGGAGTGGTTCCTTCCACTCCCAGTATTTACACCTATTTTGTTAAGATATATTGCGGATACCCTGAACTTTAGTAAACAGAGGAGCTAAATCACCTAGTATTGCGTCCTTTTCAGTGAACAGTGAACAGTGATCAGTAACCAGTGATCAGTAACCAGTAACCAGTGAAAAGACATCAGGAAAGTGCTATTTAAAACTACTCACTTAATACTTCTTACTTAAAACTCAAATCTCATAACTGATGACTGATGACTGATCACTGATAACTGATAACTGATAACTGCCCTAATAACTTTTAAATTTTTAACTTTAAGCAAATGCGTAATAGCGGACTCCTCTCAAAAACCAAAGTCAAACTGAAACGGAAAAAAACGCTCACCTCGCCGACGCGGCCAGGGCCGAATAAATTACAGAATAAAATCAAAGATAAAGAGCGTCTAGTCGGTCGTCAGCGTCAGTCATGGCTAATTATGGGCTTAATTAGCATTGTCCTGCTAGGAGGAGTTGGCTCACGCTTGGCCTATTTACAACTGCAGCAAGGACAAATTAACCGAGAAAGGGCAGAAAATAACCGGATTCGCATTCTTCCCAAACCTCCAGTCCGGGGCAACTTATTCGATCGCAATGGCAAAGTTTTGGCCACGGCCCGTTTAACCCATGCGGCCTATATTTGGCCCAAATCCCAGCGTAATCCCGCCCAAAAACTCAATCTTGACCGTTTAGCCAGTATTTTAGGCATTCCCAGAAGCGACCTAGAAAAACGCATTAACGAAGCGGACGAAAACCCCTCCACCCTGATCCGCATCGCTAGGGGTTTAACTCCAGGCCAAATTATCGCCCTAGAGGAATACAAAGACGAATTAACCGGCATTGAAGTGGACGTGGAATCAGTGCGCTACTATCCCAATGGTAAAATTGGGGCGCATATTCTCGGTTATACGGGGGAACTAACCCCGGAGGAATATAAAGCCAAAAGACCCCAGGGCTACCGGTTGGGAGATGTCGTCGGTAAAATGGGTGTGGAAGCCGCCTACGAGTCAAAATTGCGGGGAGAATGGGGAGGAATGCAGTTAGAGGTCAACGGATCGGGACAAGTAATCCAAATTCTCGGCCAAAAAATTGCTAAACCGGGGCAAGATGTCACCCTGACACTAGATTTAAAACTCCAAAAAGCCGCCGAGGCCGCTTTAGGAAAACGCAAAGGTGCGATCGTGGCGATCGATCCCCGGGATGGTTCCGTGCGGGCCATGGTCAGTTATCCTAGTTTTGATCCTAATGTTTTCTCGGCCCCAATTACCACCGCCACTTGGAAAAAACTGCAAGCGGAGGGCAACCCGTTTGTTAACCGCGCTCTCCAAGGATTCCCCCCCGCTTCCACCTTTAAGGTCGTCACTGCCACTGCTGGCATGGAATCGGGGAAATTTCCCCCCAATACGGTCTTAAATACCTTTGCCGCCCTTTATGTGGGGGGGACAGCTTTTGGAGAATGGAATCACGCCGGTTTTGGTCCGATGGGTTTTGTCCGGGCCATGGCCATGAGTAGTAACACTTTTCACGGTCAAATTGGTCGCGGGGTGGGGGGACCGGCTTTAATTGCCACGGCTCGGCGCTACGGTTTCGGTCAGAAAACCGGGATAGAATTAGCGGAAGAAACTCCGGGGTTAATTGCCGATCGCGGTTGGAAACTGCGTAATTTTAAAAACTGGGATTGGTCTGTAGGGGATACGATTAATATGTCGATCGGTCAAGGATTTACCCTCGCAACTCCCCTACAGGTAGCTGTGATGTTTGCTGTCCCCGCTAACGGTGGTTTTTTGGTGAAACCGCACCTTTTACAGGATGCCCGGGATGTTAAGGAATGGCGAAAATCTTTGAACATGAAACCTAGCACCCTAGACACCCTGAGAAAGTCCCTGAGAGCCGTGGTAGCGGAAGGAACCGGTCGGGCCCTATCAGACCCCGCTTTACCGCCTGTAGCGGGCAAAAGCGGCACAGCAGAAGCACCTCCAGGCAAGTCCCACGCTTGGTTTGGAGCTTTCGCCCCCTTCGACGTAGCTCAGGGTAAACCTTTTGATAAGCCCGAAATTGTCGTGGTCGCCTTTGCGGAACATTCCGGCGGTGGTGGTGGTAAAGTGGCCGCACCTATGGTACGTCAGGTAATGGAGGCTTATTTTAATGTCAAACCCAAAGAAGAAAAACCCCGGCCGAAGCCTTAGAGACCTGTGGCGGTAAGCGGCACACAGCGCACGGTAATTCCCGTCGCCGTGGCGATTTTTTCCGCCCAAATCGCCAATATTTCAGCGTTTACGGGTTTGAGAATTTGCATTCCGTCGCCCGCGCTGAGGGGATTATTACCACGGGTTTCTAATTGTCTTTGTCTTGCCCGGGGACGGGTCGGGGTGTTAAGTTGAATTTCATCCGGTTGTAGCTGTTGCATCAAATCGATGTATCGGTCTTGATCTTGGGGCGACCAAGAGGCCAGCAGCATGGTTTGAATTGCTAGTTTTCCCGACCATTCTTGGCGAAATTGTCTTAATCCCCACCAAAGCTCCTGCCAATCCAGACCGGGGACCGGACGGTTAACCCGTCGCCATTGGGCCTCGGAAACAGCATCGATTTTAGCGGCGACGATATCAGCTTTGCTCAAGTCTTGACGCACTCGGGCATCTCCCAAGAGGGTACTATTGGTTAAGACTGCCACCGGCCGTCTGGTCATTTCCTTGACGGTGGCCAGTATTTCCCCTAAATTGAGGGCGAGGGTGGGTTCCCCGCTACCACTAAGAGTGACTATATCCACGTCCCAAGGAGCAAAGGCACTTAAATCCCTGCTAATTTGTTCGCTAGTGATAAAAATTCTTCGCTGCTCGGTTTTTTGCTCAATTTCTCCTAACTGACAGTAGGCACAGTTAAAGGAACAGGTGGAAACTAAACCGATCGGATCGATGCCCAAGGAACTGCCGAAACGCCAAGAGGCAACCGGGCCATATACGGAGCAGAAGTAATCCTGGGGAGCAGTCATCGAACCTACCCAAAAAATACGGAGAGGGAGGGATTCGAACCCTCGGTACGGTCTTACGATTCGTACAACAGATTAGCAATCTGCCGCATTCGACCACTCTGCCACCTCTCCAAGATGACATTATTTTAGTCTAACATAAAAGGCCGATTTTTGGCAAGTAATTTTTGGGCAGTTAATCGCCTAAACGACCATCCTCCATATTGACAATGCGATCAGCGATGTCGAGAATCCGGTTATCGTGGGTGACAAGTAAAATCGTGCAACCTTGTTCTTTTGCCAATTTCTGCATGATTTCCACCACATCCCGCCCGGATTGTTTATCTAAGGCCGCGGTCGGTTCATCGGCGAGGACTAATTTGGGATGACTGACGAGGGCGCGAGCGATCGCAACCCGTTGTTTTTGTCCCCCTGATAGATCGTGGGGATAATAATCAACGCGGTTGCCTAAACCCACTGACTCTAGAATTGCCGCCGCTTTTTGATCGAGATCTTGTTCTAAAAACTCCTCGTGCAGTTCCAAAGACATCCTTACGTTTTGTTTCGCTGTGAGGAATTTTAGTAAATTATGTGACTGAAAAATATAGCCAATTTGTCGGCGAATTTTCAGCATTTTGCCCTTACTAATTCCTAACATTTCTTGGCCGAGAATTTTTAAACTGCCCGCTTGTGCCGATCGCAAACCTCCCATTAAACTCAATAAAGTGGTTTTCCCCGATCCCGAAGGACCAGTCATAATCACTACTTCCCCCGCTTTAATTTCCAGATCGATATCGTATAAAACCTGTTTTCTTAATTCCCCCGTACCAAAATAGTGATTTAAGCCTTTAATGGCAATTACGGGTTCATTAGGGCTAAAATCCCCTAATTCTCGCTCTTTTTGAAAAATCGGCATTATTTCACCCTTGATAGCTTAGAAAATATCGGCTGGATCTGCTGTCCTTAATTTGCCCATAGCGACAATTCCAGAGGCAATACACATAATAATTGTCAGGATTAAAACTTCGATCGCCCTAGCGGTAGTCATCACTATCGGTAAAAGTGTAGCGGAGGAAGCGAGATGATAAACACCGAGAGAAACGATAAACCCTGGTATATACCCCAAAACCGCTAGTAATAAAGCCTCTTGCATCAAAACCCCGACTAAATACCAATCACCGTAACCCATAGCTTTTAGGGTAGCGTATTCGGGTAAGTGATCGGTGACATCGGAATAGAGAATTTGATAGACAATGACGATACCGACGATAAAACCCACTACTGTACCTAAACCAAAGATAAAACCAATGGCTGTACCATTTGCCCAATAGGTTTTTTCCCTTTCAGCAAATTCTTTTAAAGTAAGGACAATTACTTCATTTTTAGGGAAAAGTGCCTGTAAATTGGCCTTAACTGCTTCGATATTTGCCCCCGGTTGCAGTTTCACCAGTCCTATATCGATTTCGTGGGGTTGACGTTCGGGAAAGAGCCTTAAAAAGGTAGAATCACTGCTAATGACGTTACCATCGGCAGCAAAGGAGGCACCAAGGGTAAAAATTCCCGCTACCTGTACCTCTTTTTTATTTAACTGAACTCTCAAATCGGGGTTTTTCTGGAGTAAATCGGCAATTGGACCGAATTCTGGCCTACCAGCTTGATCGTACAAGACGCGATTTAACATCTTCAGATCACTGGATTTTTGATTAACTTCCGGGAGAGTAAAAACCCGTTGACTGGGATCAAAACCAAAGACTAAAGTAGTTCTTTCTAGGGCAGTTTCGGGATTGCGCCACTGGGCAGAAGCAATATAAACTGAGGCTATAGATTGAATACCCTCGACTCTTTTAGCTTGGTACAAGCGATCGCGTGAGAAACTTTTCACCGCAAAGAGGGTGTCGAATTGGGGATTAATCAGGACTAAATCCGCATCGAGGACATAATGGGGTTTAACGGAAGCATCAAATAAGGCATCCCGAAACCCCAACTGCGTGAAGATTAAGAAGTCAGCAAAGGCAATCCCGGCAATAGCTACAATCAAACGGGTTTTCTCTCGCGTCACCTGTAACCAAGATAGGGGCGTTTTTTTGAATAGATGGGTTAGTTTCATGGAAAACCTACTCATTGATAGTTACAGTTACTTGGGAATTGGTTAAACCTGCCACTTTTTCACTGTTTTCGCGATCTAAGGCAATGCGGACAGAGATCACTTTGCGATCGAAGTTTTCTCCCGGTTGATTGCTGAAGATATTTTGTTGGTCAACTTTTAAGGCAATTAAGCGCACTTTTCCGCTAACTTCGCCCTTAAACGCCGATCCGGTAATCGTGGCAGTTTGTCCCTTGCGAATTTTCCCGATATCGCTTTGATAGATTTCGGCAATTACTTCCATGCGCTCGGTTTCAGCAAGGTCAACAATTCCTTGATCGCTGATTTGTTCCCCGATACGGGTATTGACTTTAATCACTTTGCCGGTAATTGGCGATCGAATATAAGCCTGATTTAACTCGGTTTGAGCTTTTTTAACGGCAACTAGGGCAGCATTTACCTCCGCTTGGGCTGCCTGCACATCGACTCCCCGCACTTCTGAGACTTGATTTAAAGTGGATCTGGCCTCTTTGATCTGCTGTTGACCAGTGGATTCAATCCGGGCTAGGGTAGTCTTGGCTTCTTCTATCTCTTGTTTACCAGTGCGTTCAATCCTCTCTAGGGTAACTTTTGCTTCTGTGAGTTGTTGATTACTGGTTTCTAAATTTAGTCTTTTACTATCAAAACTAGAGGCGGAAATTGCCCCTTCTTGATAGAGTTTTTCGTAGCGATCAAATTCAGCTTTGGCATTGCGATATTCTGCTTCTAATTTGCCAATTGTCGCTTTTTGGGCAGCCCTATCCCCTTCTAATTGCGCTGTTAATCTTTGGATAGTTGTCCGTTGGGTTGCTTGATCCCCTACCCATTGTGCCTCGATTTTTCGCACGTTAGCGGCATTAGCATCGATTTCACCGACTTTTGCCCCAGCTTTCACCTGTTCTAGTTTGGCTGCGGCTACTTTCACCTGTTCTTGTGCCTGTCGCAGGTTATCCTCTAATCTTTCCTGACTTTCGAGAATGGCGATTATTTGTCCCGTTTTGACGCTATCTCCTTCATCGACTAATAATTGCATGACTCGATCGGAATCAAGCAACATCGGGGCAGATATGCTGATAATTTCTGTCCTCGGTTCAATTCTGCCTAAAGCGGTGATTTTTTGCGGTACGGGCGACGCAATTACAGGGGTTTTGGTTTCGGGTTTGCTGGCGAATTGGGAAAGACTATAAAAGGTGGTTATTCCTAATAATCCTGTGCCTAATACTATTAACCCGATCATTAACTTTTGATTTGGTTTTACAAAAGTTTTACCGTTCATAATTTTTTAGTTAATAAGTGATTGTTGGGGGTTAACAGTTTTTCTGCAAATAAGTAGTAATAATTTTACCTAATAATTCCATTTGTTCATCGATCGCAATCTGTTCATTGCACCACAGGCGCTCTAATATCAGTCCATTAATAACGCTGACAACTAACCAAGCTACACTCGGATCGCTAATACCTAAAATCTCGATTACTGCCTGATGATAGCGGCGATCAACGCGCTCAAAAAGTTGACTACGACTCAGTTCTTCTCGTCCTTGGTATTGAGAATAATCAATCCATAAGAATAATTGTTTGATGCAGTAATCCTCGCGATTAGTCATAAATTTGCCGAGAATTTTTAGCTTTTCTGTCAGGGTTTTTCCTCGATCAATCTCGGCTTTAGCTAATAAAACATCCTCTCGGCACATCTCCTCGACTAATTGCTCGAAAAGTGCCGCTTTACTGGGAAAGTAGTGGTACAGCGTTCCCGTGGACACTCCCAATCCTTGCGCTAATTCTCTCGTCGTCATGTTAGCATAGCCTTTCTCGGCAAAGAGTTCGGCACTTTTTAAGAGGAGTTCTTTTCGGTATTGTTCTACATCTACTATCTTAGGCATAAGTTTAATATCGAACATTCGTTATATTTTAGCTTAACATTACTATAAATGGGGAAATCGGCTCTCCCTTTGCCTGTATGCTAGAAAGAGGAGCTAATTCGTTGTTGAGCGAGCTTTTTCGCAAGGATTGACAGTATGGGTAATATTCACGAGCAGTTATTAGAGGAATTAGCCGAAGTGGAGTGGAGTGACTTGATCCCCCATGCTCAAAGGGATGCGCTGATCCTAGTTTCCGATTCCCTCAATTTAATCGAAGTGGCAGAAGCGATCGCTGGTGATCAGGTTGCTCAAGTGCAGAATTGGATCGGGGAAAAACTACTAGAAAAACCGACACAAGAGCAATTAAGCGATTGGAATTCCCATCCCGATAACCTTTTTAATACACTAATCGTGCAACCTTTTGTGTTAATTCAGACCATAGCTTAGATAAAACCAAACCCCCCAATCTTGTGGGATTGAGGGGTAGGAAAGAATAATCCTGGCATCGAGCTATTGTCCCGGTCGGCAACCCGACAAGTATCTTGGCCACGGTGAAGTTTCACAACCGAGTTCGGGATGGAATCGGAGTGGTGCCATCACGTTAAAGACACCAG
>NZ_JASJFB010000843.1:0-2490 GCF_030065455.1 Microcystis sp. M53602_WE12
CTATAAGCGCAAGAACTCACCTCCTGTCGCCATTAGGTAAAAATAGTCAAAACCCAGACTTGGCAAACTTTTCCTGCTTACAATAAGAATTGTAACAATAAGCTTGACAAATTGCAGATAATCTTAACTTCTCACCAATGGACCGCGACAATCTCGCTAATGGCTGCTTGGCGATACTCTGAGGCGGCAAAAAACCCCAAGCAAGTCGCCACCGCCCCGAATAAACTGACGACGACTAACCACTGCTTTTGCCGTCTGGCATTTTTTTTCTCTTGTTCTAGGCGTTTTTCTGCCTCTTGGGTTCGTTCTTGCTGAAGCTTGAGTAACTGTTGTTGTCGTTCTTTTTCTGCTGTTTCCGCCGCTTCAATGGCTGTCTGACTAGCTTGAATAAATTCCTTATGTAACTCGGTTGCCGGGGGTTGTTTATTTTGTTGCTCAATTTTCTTTAACCAAGTTTGAGCGAGGACAAATTCACTGCCCCGGAGTAGTAAGTCAGCACTTTTTTGGCTATTTTCCCATTCTTTGGCTCTCTGTAACCATTTGCTATGGTTATGAACGTGATCTCTGTCTGTATGTATGGTTCTAACTAACTGAGTAAAATTGGTCAGAAAGTCGCCGCCATGCTGACTAAAATCAAGCCACTGAACACTAGCTAAGGCAGGGGGCAAATCTTTGGCCGCAACTTTTTGGTGTAAGATCGTGATAATTCGCTTATTTAATTTTTTGGCATATTCCACTTCATCATAACAATAAGGTGAATTGATTGATTTGGGAGAAATGATAAATACAAAGTTGTCGGAAATTTCAATGCCTTGATAAATTTCTCGCCGAAAATCTTCTCCCGAAGCGATACTTTCTTGATCGAACCAAGTGAGCTTACCGAGTGAAGTCAGAGCCTCATTTAATCTTCTTGCTAAATCTGAATCGGCACGAGAATAAGAGATAAAAACTTCTAAAGAAGATGGTTTATGTTGATTGAGACTAGCGATAATAAATTCTTCCTGTAGCGGTAAGGGAGGGGATTCTTTTCGCTGTTTAGCTACCTTCAGCCAAGCTTCAAAATGTTGGAGATTATAGCCTCGCAATAGGACACTAGGGTTGTGGGTTTGCTGCTGCCATTTCAAGGCTTTGACTAACAGCACTTTATGACTTTCATGATAAGCAACATCACTGTTTAATTCCTTCAATAATTTATCGATACTACTGCGATATTTTTCCCGATCTTCATATTCAGTTAAGTCAATAAATTGTAATTTCTGTAACTGGGAGGGGATTAACTCAATATCGGTCTTTTCAATCAGCAAAGTAATAATTCGTTTGTTGGTAGCAAAAGCGTGAGCAAGTTCTAGATAACAGTATGATGATTGCAGGGCTTCTGGAGATATTAAATAAACAAAGTTATCCGCCCCTTCAATACCTTTATTAATTTGCTCCTGAAAGGCAGTTCCCGTTTTAATATCCGTCTGATTAGTCCAGACGGTAAAGCCTTCGCGCATCAGAGTCTTGCGAATTTTCTCCTTGATGGCATTATCTTTTTCTGACGATGACAGGAAAACCTGTGTCATCAAATTATTAGCATTTTTACTACTTTCGCTAATAAATTCGCAGTGTAAGTCCGTGGGCAAGCAAGGCGGCTGTTCCTCAGTAAATCTATGTTTTAACCACTTTTCTGCTGCCTGTCTCTCTTCGCCAATTAACAGATAATTAGTTTGCTTCTGATTCCTTAACCAATTTAAGGCTTTAACTAAAAAAATACTGTGCTTCTGGACATAGTGTTGCTGCTGATCAATCGCACCGATCAAACCAGCAAAAGAGCTTTCAAAATCATCAATTTCTTCTCGGAAATAGATCCAGTTGATTTTGCCGATCGCTGGGGGCATATTCGGAAAACTAGAATGCCTTCCCTCGGCTTGATATGTTTGCCAGTCAGCTTCAGTTTTATCTGGGTTTCTTTGCCGCCAAGTTTCTTGGCTAATTTGTTCAACATGAAGCAGAGGAATAATGCGCTTGTTGTACTTAATCGCTAGATTAATTTCTTTTAGGCAATATTGCGAATTAACCGAATGAGGGGCGATGATAAAAATAAAGTTATGTGTCCTCTCGATGCCATCATTAATCTGTTCTTGATAGTCCACAGCCAAGGGAATATCTTCTTGGTCGAACCAGACGTTTAAGCCTTGTGCTGCCAACCTTTGATTAAGCTTAATAGCAAAAGTTTTACTATCAGCCCGTCCATAGGAAATAAAGACATCAAAGAAATTTTTCATTTTACTCCCCCTGTGAACTTTAGAAGAACTCTTGCAAATTAATTATATGTTATAATGATGGGTTAACTAATTTTCCCCAAAAAATTAGTTAATCAGTACATTTGTCCTGAATGAAAACTTGAAGTTTAACTTTTAACTCAAAACTCTTTAGAGCTGCTTTAATTTGGTTATCAAAACCTCTTTATTTAAGCGGCACAAACTATCTCAATTATAAAAATTGAGA
>NZ_JASJFB010000544.1:0-6642 GCF_030065455.1 Microcystis sp. M53602_WE12
GGGATTATCGGGATCGGGCCCGGCATTTGTGGCCCTGATGGTGGAAGCTTTAAGCGATGGTGGTGTGGCGGCCGGATTACCGCGAGCGATCGCGTCTCAATTGGCCATAGAAACAGTTTTAGGGACGGCAACCCTATTAAAAGAATCGGCCATACATCCGGGAGAATTAAAGGATCGCGTCACTAGCCCCGGGGGAACTACGATTGCCGGGGTGAGACAATTAGAAAAAGGCTCTTTTCGCTCGACAATTATCGAGGCAGTAGTGGCGGCCTATCATAGATCTAAAGATTTAGGGCGTAGTTCCGAAAAGTAATCTTGGTATCTTTTTTAACCATAAGTAGGTAGGCGTTAAAAATTATCAGACACCCCCCTTATCAAGGGGGGATTAAGGGGGGACTAAGGGGGGACTAAGGGGGGATCGGCACCCCCCTTATCAAGGGGGGCAGGGGGGATCGAACCTAAAATCCATTTTTAATTTAATTATAACCAGCTACTTAACTGATGTCTCGATCTGTGATAAGATACGCAGCAATTCTTGTCCAGAAAAAGTTATGAATAAGAAATCTAATCGTTTTGATTTAATGGCATTAATTGCCATTGCTGTTTTTTTTCTGGGGATTGTTTTCTGGAAAGTCCCGCTTCATTATCCCTATATCCTTAATTTTGATGAAGCGGTGGCCCTGGTACTTGCCTACGTCACTAAACAAGGTTATCGTCTCTACGAACAAGTTTGGCACGATCATTTATCGGGTTTATCTCTTTTACTAAATAGTTGGTTAAGCGTGACAGGATTTACTATCCATGCCGCGCGCCTTATGGTGCTTTCTTTGTCCACAATTATGTTAGGAATTTTTTATCTAATTCTGAGAGTTAATTGCGGAATATTAGCTTCTTGTTTATCGGTATTTATTCTCTCAACCTGTCTAGTGTATATTACCCTATCAACGACAATGTTGCGGGAGTTACCCTCACTTTTTTTTACAATCTTAAGTATTTTTATCATCTTTAAAGCCGTTCAATTCACGGGTAAGCTTAAGTATGGACTGTATTTACTCAGTGCCATTGCTTTCGTTTTTTCCCTGCAAATTAAACTTTCAGGCATTACTATTATCCCAACTGTAGCTTTAATTATTTTTCTCAATCAACAAAGTAGCTTTATTAAAAGAATCATTGATATTGTTATTTGGTCAGTCGCTGTCGTTTTAGTCTTTGTCTTGGGTTCCCTGACTATTTTTCCTTTTTCCTACGAAAATATTATTAAATCTCATGTCAGCGTTGCCTCTAGTTTTACTCAAGAAAATCTCACCTTATGGACTCTCTTACAAAGCGCCCTACAGCACGAACCAATTTATCTAATCGTGACAGCGATCGCTATTATAGCGATGGTTTTTACTCGCAATATAATACCACTTTTACCGCCCTTGATCTGGTTGGGTTCTAATCTATTTAGATTCGCCACAGTCGCCCCAATTTGGCCTTATTATTATATCCATTTAATTATTCCTGCCGTTTGGATAATTGCCTTATTTGTCGAACAGTTTAAAATTAATGATAGTCTCGCAGAATTTAGGCAAAATCGAAAAATAACCCAGGAATTAGTTCTCAAAATGCTGATTTTTATCCCCCTGTCTGGTCAATTTCTCTTTAATACCTTGAGAATAATCACCAATCGTGATCCTGCAATTAATGCCTACGTTCAATTTAATAAAAGGTATAAACCTCTTTTAGCAGAAGCTGTGTTTGAAAAATTTAAAAACTCCGATAAACTTCTGTTAACCGACAATCCTCACTATATGTATCAATATTTCTTGAAAACACCCCCAGAAACTGCTGTCATCACCAGAAAGAGATTTATGAATCAGAATCTTGATGGGGATTTTATCCTAGAAGTTATTGAAAAAAGACAGCCCGATTTGGTTTTTCTCTATCGATTTGAAAAGGAATTTCTGCAATCACCAAAACTCAAGGATTATTTAGAGAAAAATTATATCCAGTTTCCCGATCAGCAAGAAAAAGGAACTCTCTTTATCAGTCCGAAAACTTGGCAAGAATATCAAAGTAAGGTTAATTAGGGCTTGCTGAATAAATCTAAAAACCTTGTTGGATAATATCTTTAGGCTTTTTTGAAATCAAAAAGTTCCGGGCCTGGGAGTGATCGGGGGGAAAATTTAGGCACTTTTTCCCTGAAAATTAGCTAATTGACCACCTCAAAATCGCTAAAACCCTACACCCCACACCCTGCCCCCACGAACAACTTTTTGCCGCAAACCCTAATGAGAAATTGTGGACGGGGACTATTAACGTTTTTTCTTTTTTACCGGTTTTTGAGCCACTTTTCGAGAACGTTTATAGGCCGATCCGATCCAATCACTACAACTATGACTCATCGCCCCTAATTCTAAACCCAGGAAAATAGCGATCGCTACCCGGGGATACTGTTGCCATAATGCGATCGCTTGCTGCGGCCACAGTCGCCAATCCCAGTCTATACCCCAGAAACTTTGCAGGATGGGAATGATGATGATCGCCGCTAGTAAAAGAAAACTACCGAAGTAAAATAACCGAAAAATTGTGCCGATCAATAAACCGTGGGATAACCAACCGCGATGACGGATCATAGAACGATAGGGTAGCCACAACCAGCGCAGATAACCCCAACGTTTGTATTGTACCGAGTGGATGTCCAGATCTGGTCCAAACAGGAATCCGCTAAACAAATAACTGGCCAAGAGTAACAGGGTTAATTTACCACTGCCACTGACCAAAAAACTCGCCCCCGCAATCGGTGGCAACAGAATTAGGGTAATGCGATCGTGAGTTCGACCAGAGGGCATCGGAAAAAAATTAACTCGCTCAAAAAAATAATATACTTTTTTGAAAATATATGTTATACTGAGAAAGTACGAAATTGATTCGGGCGTTTAGCTCAGTGGTAGAGCGCCTGCCTTACAAGCAGGATGCCGTAAGTTCGACCCTTACAACGCCCATTTTATTCGATCCTTGCCTAGTCAAGCTCTCACTCCTGATCGCCGGTTTAGATTAAAACTATTGAGGGGAATTGCTGCTGGAAGGCAAAATTGCGACTATTTGCTAGTAAGCTAGTCAGTAGGTACTAGGATTAATTCATCGCGGCACACTGGTTATATGGCCAATTGGAAATGTATTAAAAATTGTGGAGCTTGTTGTCAACTAAATCCCGATGAGCGTCCTGACTTAGAAGAATATCTGACTCCCGCACAATTAAGTCAATATCTCAGCATGGTGGGGGAAGAAGGTTGGTGTATAAACTTCGATCGCCAAACCCGTCTCTGTACCATTTATGACCAGAGACCAGAATTTTGTCGTGTTCAACCCGATATTTTTGCCAAAATGTATCAAATTGAACCGGGAGAATTTGAGCAATTTGCGATCGATTGCTGTCATCAACACATTGAGGATCTTTATGGGGAAGATAGCCTAGAAATGAATAGCTATCGTCAGCAAGTAGGCTAAGATTTACCCCTATCCCAGAAATAACTCAGATGGGGAAGAAAATAAGTGGTCTGGTTATTGTCCCGATCCTCTCCATCGCTAAACCAGTAAAATTACGGAATTGATTGTTTCCCTGTTGAGGATAAGTCTATAGGAAACTCAAAACCTCTAGGGGTGCAGAGTTTGAGTCCAGGACAGGGAAAAACTATCATGAAAAAACCAGAAAAACAGCGCCGCAGACGCGGGGTTATCCTCACCCCCACGGGACTAGAAAAATTACTTACTGCCAAACAAGAAGCGGAATATCGGGATAATCGCGGTCATCGCTTCACCCTAGAAGTCCTCAGCGAGAAAACTCTTTTAGGGGTAGATACTCTGATGAAGGTATTTGCTTGTGAATCGGGAGTGGATAAACAAACCCTGAAACATTGTTTTCAAGCTTTTAATTTAACTTTAGAAAATAGCGATTATTATCGTCCTAACCTACCAGAAACTAATAGTATTAATCCTCAACTATTGCCTGAGTTACCAGAGGGACAAGTCCCCCTCAATTCCCCCTTTTATATTCACAGAAACAATCTAGAACAGACTTGTTATCAAGAGATATTGCGCGGGGGTAGTCTTATCCGGATTAACGCGGCCAGAAAAATGGGAAAAACTTCCCTGATGACTAGAATTATTAATTATGCTCAACAACAGCAATACCATACACTTTATTTCAGTTTTCGGTTAGCAGAAAGCTCAATTTTTCAAGATTTAAATCACTGGCTGCGTTGGCTTTGTGTTAGTATTAGTCGTCAGTTAGATTTAGACAATCATCTCCCAGAGGATTGGGATGAATTCTTAGGGGGTAAAATTAACTGTAAAATCTATATAGAAAAGCATATTCTCTCCCATCTTGATCGCCCTTTAGTGCTTGCCTTTGATGATCTTGAATATCTTTTACCCTATCCAGAGCTAAGGGAAGAATTTTTTAGTATTCTGCACCTCTGGCACGAGGAAGGCAAAAACAAACCTCTCTGGCAAAAATTACGTTTAATTGTTGCCTATTCCCCTGCACAGGAGCTTGATAAAACCTCAGATATCTATCAATCTCCTTTTAGTCTTGGTTTACCGATCGAATTGCCTAATTTTACCAGCGCACAAGTACGAGAATTAAGTCAAAGACAGGGATTAGATCAGAATTTTGACTGCGAAAAATTACGGATATTTCTAGGGGGTAATCCCTATTTAATTCGTCTTGCTTGCTATCATCTTGCTCGGGGTAATTGTAGCCTAGAAAGCATTTTGGCTACTTCTATCGGCGAGGAAAATAATATTTTTGCAGGCCATCTTAAACGTTTACTTTGGCATCTGCAATACTTAAAGGGCAATTTAGCGGCTATCTTTGCTAAGGTGGTGATGGCGGAAAAAGACATAGAAATTGATTTAATGGCAGCTTTTCACCTAGAAAGTCTCGGACTAATTCACCGACAAGGTAAGTTTTGCCGAGTCAGTTGTCCTCTCTACCGTCAATATTTTGGCGAATATTTCCGGCAACGTTCTGTTTTTTTGCCTCGAAAAACTTCTATCCTCGCCAAAAAAATTACGCTTGCTCGCTTTGATACTTCCGAAAAAAGTCGCTATGCTATGTAATTTATAGTCCGTTAGGCGCTCGGCTAACACAGGCTAGGAGTGCTAAAGTTATCACCATAAACATCCTCAAGGAAAATCAACTCGGTGCGGACAATCCTGCTGCAATCTCTTCTTTGGCTTTCCGTGCTGCTGCGACTAGATTATTCTTCGTCTGTTTAAACGACTGATCCCATCGTTTTTCTTCTTCAATTTCTGCAATATAAGCTCGAACGTACTCTACTAACTGCTCTTGAAGCTCATCAGGCAGAGACTCAACCATCTTGATGATCGTGGTAATAGCAGGAGAGGGCATGGTATCTATCAGCGTAGTAGGTTTTCTCTATTCTACAACGTCCACCGCAAACCCAAAATGATATGATCTTTATTTCCTCTGTGTCTGGAGTGGTTTTTATTAATGAGCCTTGCTCAAAACCAAACAATTCATAATTGAAGAGCGAGGTATTTATGGGTAAAGAAGAAGAAATACTTAAACAATGGCGAGAACTGACACCGGAAAAGCAACAAAAAGTTTTACAATTTGTTCAAACACTGAAATCTAAGTCAGAAACAACAGCACCACTTAATTAGGAGTCTAACCCATGAGCGGCCCCACCATCGAAACCGATTTAGGAAAAATCCTAGACCAGATTAATCAGAATCTTAAAGAGACCAATCAGAAGCTAGACGCGCTCCAGAAAGATGTCACAGAGATCAGGATTGTTCAAGTCAGATTCGAGGCCGAAGTCAAGGGATATCTCAAGGCATTACAGGGAGAATTCAACACCTTACAAGGTGATCTAAAAGAGATTAAAGGTTCCCAGAAAGCCCAAATTTGGGCATTAATCACCATCTTGGCAACAGCAGTTATCGGAACTGTTATCCGCTTTGTCATCACTGTTCCCCCTGTTAGCAACCCCTAACTCCCACTGCCGGGGAACAGGCTTCTGGTTCCTGTTTGATATTCAGGTAGAATTAATGATAGAATTGGTGCGTTACGGCGGATTATTAATTTTGGTTTTTTGACGGGATTTGTAACCGTCTAAGGGAGCCTACACATCTTCTCTCAATGAGATCATCAATTTTTTTTAGGTACTTAATCAAATTTCTCCAGATGATTTATGAGTATCCTCTACTGTCTCAATCCCGAATGTTCCCATCCTCAAAATCCGACTCATTATAGCTATTGTCAAGGATGTGGCGGAAATTTAAGCCAAACTAGCCAATCATATTCTTTTCATAGCCGTTATCTCATTGTCGGAGTATTAGGCGAAGGCGCATTCGGTAGAACTTATCAAGCTAAGGACTTGAATTTTAATCGCAAACCCCGGGTTATTAAAAAATTTATTGCTCAAATGCAGGGAGCTGCTCTGGAGAAGTCTAAGGAGTTATTTCAAAGAGAAGCGGAAAAATTAGACGAAATGAACTACCCCGCCGCAAGCGGACGGGGTATCAGAATCAAAATAGACTCAATTGTAGATTTTGGTGTAGCTGCAGGTATTCTTTATCTTGTTCTTTTACATATCTCGCTATCATACCTTCATCCCCATGCTTTCCTAC
>NZ_JASJFB010000213.1:0-16040 GCF_030065455.1 Microcystis sp. M53602_WE12
ACCCCTATCTTTTGCTCAGACTCGTCTCTGGTTTTTGGCTGAATTTGAGTCGAATAGTTCTTTTTATAATATCCCCCTAGCCTTGCGTTTAGAGGGAAACCTGAACTCAGAAATCTTAATCCAGAGTTTAGAAGAAATTTGCGATCGCCACGAAGCTTTACGCACCAACTTTATTACCGTTGATGGTATCCCTACCCAGGTTATACAAGCACGAACCTGGACAGTTACGGTTGTGGATTTACAGCATTTATCTGGTAGTGAACAAGCAATTGCCTCCCAAGAGTTAGCACAAAATCAAGCGATTCAACCCTTTGACTTAGCCGGTGAACCCTTAATCAGAATCACTTTAGTGGTGTTATCTGAAACGGAACATCTCTTATTAGTCTGTATGCACCACATTGTCAGTGATGGCTGGTCAATGGGAGTATTTCTTCAGGAACTAACCGCCCTCTATAATGCCTATATTCAGGGTTTATCTTCGCCTCTAAATCCCCTATCTATCCAGTATGGAGATTTTACCCTTTGGCAAAGACAATGGCTGCAGGGAGAGGTATTGCAACAGCAACTAGACTACTGGCAAAAACAGTTAGCCGGCGCACCGGCCCTCCTATCTTTACCAACAGATAGACCTCGACCCAATCAACAAAGTTTTGCTGGGGGACATTTACCCTTTAGCCTTTCTTGGGAATTAACCGAAAAACTGACCCAATTAACCCAGGAACAGGGTGTCACCTTATTTATGACCCTGTTAACCGCTTATGCTGTCTTACTTTACCGTTATACAGAACAGGAAGACATCTTAATTGGTACTCCCATTGCTAACCGTAATCGCAGTGAAATTGAAGGTTTAATCGGCTTTTTTGTCAATACTTTGGTCTTGCGAATTGACTTGTCAGGTAAGCCCAATTTTAATCAGTTATTGGGTCGAGTACGGGAGATGGCAATGGATGCCTATGCTCATCAGGATTTGCCCTTTGAAATGTTAGTAGAAGTCCTACAACCTGAACGAGATTTAAGTCACGCGCCTTTATTTCAAGTGGATTTTCTGCTGCAAAATAGTCCCCCGTCTCCCTTAGAACTAACAGGATTAACCGCCACTCCCCTCACCACAGAAAATGACACCGCCAAATTTGATCTAACCCTGGCGATGGAGAATACCGGTGCAGAATTAAAAGGGGTATGGGAATATAATACCGATTTATTTGATCGCAGCACCATTGAGCGATTAACAGGAAATTTCATCACCCTACTAGAAGCATTGGTTGTTAACCCGCAGCAGCCAATTTTCCAACTACCATTATTAACCGAAGTAGAGGCAAAAGAATTATTAAAAGACTGGAATGCTACCGAAAAAGCATATCCTTTCCATCAGTGCGTTCATCATTTATTTGAAGAACAAGCAGCACGAACCCCGGCTGCAGTAGCAGTGGTCTTTGAAGGTCAAGAATTAACCTATCAAGACTTAAATATTCAGGCGAATCAATTAGCCCATTATTTACAATCTTTGGGGGTAAATTCAGAAGTTTTAGTTGGTATTTATCTAGAGCGGTCGCTGTTAGTTATTGTCGGATTATTAGCAGTTCTCAAAGCTGGAGGATCCTATATACCTTTAGATCCAGATTATCCCCAGCAACGGTTGACTTATATGGCAGAAGATGCACAAATTTCTCTACTGCTAACTCAAGAAAGTTTACTCGATTCTTTACCAGCAGAAGATGTGGGGGTAATTGTCTTAGATAAATTAGCCGAGATTTTGACGGTTCAAAGTCCAGAAAATCCCCTCAGTGAAGTGGTTCCAGAAAATTTACTATGCCTATTATATACATCTGGTTCAACCGGTAAACCTAAAGGAGTGATGTTAACTCACGCGGCCTTAGTTAATCATAGTTGGGGCATTAGTGAAGTATTCGGTTTAACAGAATCTGATCGCGTTTTACAGTTTGCTTCCTTTGGCTTTGATGTCGCTGCCGAAGAAATTTTTCCCACTTGGTTAAAAGGTGGCACAGTGGTCTTAAGACCAGGGCAAATGTTCCCAACTTTGACTGATTTCGCCGATTTTATCGAACAAGAAAGCCTCACCGTTTTAAATATTACCCCCGCCTATTGGCATGAATGGGCGC
The DNA here is from genome assembly GCF_030065455.1 of Microcystis sp. M53602_WE12. Lineage (NCBI taxonomy): Bacteria > Bacillati > Cyanobacteriota > Cyanophyceae > Chroococcales > Microcystaceae > Microcystis > Microcystis sp. M53602_WE12. Next base: position 2,121 of record NZ_JASJFB010000213.1, read on the forward strand.
TCGCCGTTTCCCAATCATTAGCTACTGTACCATCCAGTCTGCGGGTCGTCGCCGTGGGAGGGGATGCAGTGTTACCAGAAACCGTCAATATTTGGCGACAAATGGTCGGAAAACGGGTTCAATGTATTAATGTATATGGCCCCACAGAAGCGTCTGTAACCGCCATAGTTCATGATTTGCTAGATTATCAGTCAGAAAAAATCAATTCAGTGCTGATTGGTCGTCCCATTGCTAATACCAAAGCATATATCTTGGATCAAAATCTGCAACCTGTACCCATTGGAGTTAAGGGAGAATTGCATTTATGCGGTGTTCGTTTAGCGCGGGGTTATCTGAATCGTCCCGAATTAACTGCTGAAAAATTTATTGACAATCCCTTTGCTCATTCACCGTTCAATCGTTTGTATAAAACGGGAGATTTAGCGCGTTATTTACCCGATGGTAATATTGAATGTTTTGGCCGGATTGACAATCAGGTTAAAATTCGCGGATTCCGTATTGAGTTAGGAGAAATTGAAGCGGTACTTAACCAAAATATTGATGTACAAACATCTTGTGTGATTATTCGGGAAGATACTCCGGGGGATAAATATTTAGTCGCCTACATAGTAGCTCATTATGAACGGATACCGATGATTAGTGAACTGCGTCAGTTTCTGTCCAGTAAATTGCCTCTGTATATGGTTCCTCAAGCTTTTGTTTTTCTGGAATCTTTACCCCTTACTACTAATCGTAAGGTAGATCGTCGCGCTTTACCCGCACCAGATAAAATAGGGAATCGCCGGGATCAATATGTAGCACCACGCAATGGAATTGAAGAGATGTTGGTGCAAATTTGGACAGAAATACTCAAAATAGAGCAAGTGGGAATTTATGATAATTTCTTTGAAATTGGCGGCCATTCTCTCCTCGCAACTCAATTAGTTTCTCGGATTCGGAGTTTATTTAAAATAGAACTACCTTTGCGGAGTTTATTTGGTGCAGCTACGGTAGCCGAATTAGCGCATCTTATTGGACAATTACAGCAGCAAAATCTCACGCTAACAGTACCCCCGATTTTACCGAGAACTAAGGATACAGAACTACCTCTATCTTTTGCTCAACAGCGTTTATGGTTTTTAGATCAATTGCAACCAAATAGCGCTTTATACAATATACCGATGGTGTTGTATTTCCGAGGCAACCTCAATCAAAAGGCCTTAGAACAAAGTTTACGAGAAATCTGTAATCGCCATGAAGTATTACGGACTAATTTTGTCACGATTGATGGACAACCGACTCAGATTATTCAAACAACAAGGGAGACAATATCGGTCGTTGATTTACAAGATTTACCCATCCATGAACAAGAAGAAAAAACAGAGCAATTAAAGCAAAAACAAGCCACTCAAACCTTTGATTTAGCCAAAGAATCTTTAATCAGAATCACTTTAGTGGTGCTATCGGAGACGGAACATCTCTTATTAGTGTGTATGCACCACATTATTAGTGATGGTTGGTCAATCGAAGTATTTATTCACGAACTGACCAGCTTATATAATGCTTACACTCAAAATCATCCCGCAAATTTAGCTCCCTTACCGATTCAGTATGCAGATTTTGCACTCTGGCAAAAACAATGGTTACAAGGGGATGTCCTACAAAGTCAATTAAATTACTGGCAAAATCAACTAACAGCTGCACCCCCATTATTATCTCTTCCCACAGACCACCCTCGACCTGCGGTGCAAAGCTTTGTCGGTACTCAGCAAGAATTTTCCCTTTCCCCCAAACTTAGCCAAGCTTTGACTGAATTGAGTCGCCAACAAGGGGTGACATTATTTATGACGCTATTGGCTGCTTTTGATGCTTTACTGTATCGTTATACAGGGTCAAGTGATATTTTAGTAGGAACTCCCATCGCTAACCGGAATCGCGGTGAAATTGAGGGTTTAATCGGCTTCTTTGTTAATACTTTAGTGATGCGGACGGATTTATCAGATAATCCGAGTTTTAGTCAGTTATTAACCCGTGTTCGGGAAGTGACAATGGATGCTTACGCGCATCAAGACTTACCCTTTGAAATGTTAGTCGAAGCGTTGCAACCGGAACGGGATTTGAGCCATACTCCCCTATTTCAAGTCGCTTTTGTCCTGCAAAATACACCTAAGTCTGAGATTGCAATGACGGGATTAACGGTGACAGATTTGCCTCCAGAAAATACCACAGCTAAGTTTGATTTAACCTTAGCTATGGTTAACACCGATGATGGCTTAAAAGGTGTCTGGGAATATAATACTGATTTGTTTGAGAGTAGCACTATTGAGCGATTATCAGGGCATTTTCTCAACTTATTAGGGGGAATTGCGGCCAATCCTCAAGCGCGGATTTCCCAATTACCCTTACTGACAGAAAGCGAGACTAATCAGTTATTAATTGAGTGGAACAATACTCAAGTTGACTATCCTGAGTATAAGTGTATTCATCAATTATTTGAGGAACAGGTAAAACGCACACCCGATGCGGTAGCGGTGGTCTGTTCCCAGCAACAATTAACCTACAATGAGTTAAATTGTCGTGCTAATCAACTAGCCCATTATTTGCGGAAATTAGGAGTAAAACCAGATGAATTAGTGGGGATTTGTCTAGAACGTTCCTTAGACATGATTGTGGGATTATTGGGGATATTAAAAGCGGGTGGTGCATATCTACCTCTCGACCCAGATTATCCCAGTGAACGGCTACAATTTGCCATCGCTGATGCTCAACTGTCATTATTGCTAACTCAAGAGGGATTAATCGATAAACTACCCGAACATCAAGCGCCGCTAATCTTGTTAGACAGATTCACAGAAGAACTCAACCAAAATAGCCAGGATAACCTCACAGGAGTAGTAACAGCCAATAATTTAGCTAATCTCATTTATACCTCTGGTTCTACAGGAAAACCCAAAGGGGTAATGGTGGAACATCGGGGACTATTTAACCTAGCTCAAGCGCAAATTAAAACCTTTAACGTACAGTCAAACTCTCGCCTTCTCCAGTTTGCTTCCCTCAATTTTGATGCTTCTATCTGGGAAATTATCCTGTCCATGGGAGCAGGTGCAACCCTTTATTTAGACAGCAAAGATGCTTTAATGCCCGGGTTGCCATTAATGGGAATATTAAAAGATTATGGTATTACCCATATTATTTTACCCCCCTCAGCCTTAGCGGCTTTGCCCCTAGAAGAAATACCAGAGTTACAAACTATTATTGTAGGGGGAGAAGCTTGTTCAGAAGAATTGATCAAACAATGGGCTACGGGTAGAAATTTCTTTAATGCTTATGGACCGACAGAAACCAGCGTTTGTGCCACGGTAGAAAAATGGACAGATGAAACCCTGAAAGTAACTATTGGTCGCCCCATTGCTAACACCCAAATTTATATCTTAGACTCCCATTTACAACCTGTCCCGATTGGTGTTCCGGGAGAATTACATATTGGTGGTATGGGATTAGCGCGGGGTTATCTCAATCGTCCCGAATTAACCCAAGAAAAATTTATTCCTAATCCTTTTGAGAAGGATGAAGTGATCCCCCCAACCCCCCTTAATAAGGGGGGCAATGAGCCGTCAAAATTATATAAAACGGGAGACTTAGCCCGTTATTTACCCGATGGTAAAATCGAATATTTAGGACGCATTGACAATCAAGTAAAACTTCGCGGCTTCCGTATTGAATTAGGAGAAATTGAATCGTTACTCAACCAAAATGAGGCGGTACAGTCTTCTTGTGTGATTGTTCGTGAAGATAATCTAGGGGATAAACGCTTAGTTGCTTACGTTGTACCGCAACCCGAAATCAACCTGACAATTAACGAAATACGGCAATTTTTGCGAGCAAAATTACCCGACTATATGGTCCCAACTGCGTTTATTCTTCTTGATGCTTTCCCCTTAACTCCCAATGGCAAAATAGACCGCCGTGCTTTACCTGTTCCCGATTTACAGAGCCAAGGTGAATATATAGCTCCCCGTAACCCCATTGAAGAAAAAATGGCGCAGATTTGGGGTGACGTACTGAAATTAAAACGAGTCAGTATTGAGGATAATTTCTTTGAATTAGGTGGACATTCTCTGTTGGCAACTCAAGTTATTTCTCGATTACAGGAAACCTTTGAGATTGTTGTTCCCTTGCGTTATCTGTTTGAATCTCCAACCATTGCTCAGTTAAGTGCGGTAATTTTAAAAGAACTGCAAACAGGTTTAGGGTTAAAGCTACCATCAATTGTCCCCGTTAATCGGGAGGATGATATTCCCCTATCCTGGGCCCAGGAACGTCTCTGGTTTGTGAATCAATTAGAAGGAGAAAGTGGGGCTTATACTATTGATTTAACTATGCGTTTGCGCGGAAATCTCAATGTTAAAGCCTTAGAAAAAGCTTTCCAAGCCATTATTCAACGCCATGAACCCCTACGGACTCAATTTAAACTCAAAGATAACAAACCAATACAAGCGATCGATCCTAATGTAACCTTCACCTTACCAGTTGTCAATCTGCAAAACCTCAGTCATTCTGAGCAACAGGTAAAAAACCTGTTATTAGCAGCAGCATCCGAACCTTTTGATCTCGAATCAGGTTCAGTATTACGAGTCAACTTATTGCAAGTCAAGACAGAGGAATATGTACTATTATTAGCTATTCATCATATTGCGGCTGATGGTTGGTCAATAGGTGTTTTAATCGATGAATTATCGGTCTATTATCGAAGTTTCTGCACCGGGACAAAAGCAGATTTACCTACTTTATCGATACAGTATGCTGACTTTGCCCTGTGGCAGCGTCAATGGTTAACTAATGAAGTATTAGACCGTCAATTAAGCTACTGGAAGCAACAATTAACCGGGGTTCCCCTACTACACCAACTTCCCACAGACCGTCCCCGGCCAGCAATCCAAAGTTTTCGCGGAGGGACGGAGCGACTGCAACTAGATAGTCAACTAACGCAACAACTGAAAAAACTCAGTCAAGAGTCCGGTAGCACTCTCTTTATGACATTACTAGCGGGTTTTGCTGTGTTACTATCTCGTTATAGTCAACAAACAGATGTGGTAATTGGTTCACCAATTGCTAACCGTAATCGCACCGAAATTGAAGGGTTAATTGGCTTTTTTGTCAATAGTTTAGTGTTAAGATTTGATTTATCTCAAGACCCGACCTTTGAGGATTTTCTCGCGCAGGTCAGACAAACTACTCAAGACGCTTACGACCATCAAGATTTACCCTTCGAGATGTTAGTCGAAAAATTACAAATTGAGCGTCATTTAGATCGTAATCCTTTAACACAGATAGTTTTTGCCCTTCAGAATGCTCCTAGTTCTCCCTGGGATTTACCCGGAGTAAACATTGAGGAGATACCATCAGGACTTGATTCAGTTAGGGTTGACCTAGAACTTTACCTCTGGGATGCAGCCGAAGGATTGGGCGGTTTTTGCTCTTATAACAGGGATTTATTTGATGCTGAAACCATTGTCCGTATGATGACTCATTTTAAGACTTTGTTAGCGGCAATTGTAGAAAATCCCCGTCAATCATTAGCTTCACTACCCTTATTAAACCCAGAGGAAGAGTATCAACTATTAGAGGGTTGGAATGAGACAAAAGCTGATTACTCCTATAACAAGTGTATTCATCAATTAATTGAGGAACAAGCAGCGCGTACCCCTGATGCAGTAGCAGTAGTCTTTGAAAATCAACAGTTGACCTATGCAGAATTAAATAGTCAGGCCAATCAACTAGCTCACTATTTACGCTCTTTAGGCTTAGAAACCGAGGTAATAGTCGGTTTATGTGTAGAGCGCTCTTTAGACATGATTGTGGCATTAATAGGCATCCTTAAAGCCGGTGCTGCCTATCTCCCCCTTGACCCAGAATATCCTCAAGAACGCCTACAATTTATGTTAGAGGATAGTCAAGTCCCCTTATTACTAACCCAAAGTTCACTGATTGATAAACTCCCAAATCATCGAGGCAAAACTGTATTTTTAGCTGAAATTTGGCAAGAAATTAAACCAATGAACCGGGATAATTTGACGGGGAAGGTAACAGCTTCTAATTTGGCTAATGTGATTTATACTTCTGGTTCTACGGGTAAACCTAAAGGGGTGATGGTTGAACATCAAGGGTTGTCTAACCTTGCTCTGGCGCAAATTCAGACTTTTGCTGTGTCTTCTCAGAGTCGAGTGCTTCAATTTGCTTCTTTTAGTTTTGATGCCTGTATTTCAGAAGTTTTAATGGCTTTGGGAGCGGGAGCGAGACTTTATTTGGCAAGTAAAGAAAATTTAATGCCCGGTTTACCTTTAATCAAGCAATTACGGGAGAATAAGATTACTCATATTACTCTACCGCCATCAGCTTTAGCGGTACTACCGTGGGAAAATCTTTCCTCTCTGCAAACTATTATTGTCGCCGGGGAAGCTTGTTCTCCTGAATTGGTGAAAAAATGGTCACAGGGACGAAATTTCTTTAATGGTTATGGACCCACCGAAGGAAGTGTTTGTGCAACGGTAGCTAAATGTACGCCGGTTGATGAAAAAATAACTATTGGTCGGCCAATTCCTCATGTGCAGGTTTATATTTTAGACTCGCATTTACAACCGGTTCCTATCGGTGTACCCGGGGAATTACACATCGGAGGAGCAGGAGTAGCCAGAGGTTATTTGAATCGCCTAGAATTGACAGCAGAGAAATTTATCTCTAACCCGTTTGTCTCCCTTGATCCCCCCCTAACCCCCCTTGATAAGGGGGGAGAGCGGCCGTCAAAATTATACAAAACGGGAGATTTAGCTCGTTATTTACCTGATGGAAAAATTGAATATCTGGGACGAATTGACAATCAGGTTAAAGTAAGGGGTTTCCGCCTTGAATTAGGGGAAATTGAAGCAGTTTTGAGCCAACATCCCCTAGTACAAGAAGCGGTTGTGATGGCTCGCGCTGATCAGGCAAGTGATCATGATCAAGACCAGCTTAATACTAATTTGGTAGCCTACTTAGTTCCGGCTCTCAAGGGTCAAGTATTGCCCGAACAGCTTGCTCAATGGCAGAGTGAATATGTTAGTGATTGGCAAAAGATTTACGAAGAATCCTACAGTAAACCCCAACCTCAAACCGAGGACCCCACTTTTAATATTAGTGGTTGGAATAGTAGTTATACGCGACAAGCTATTCCCGCAGCAGAAATGCAGGAATGGGTTGATCAGACAGTGAGCCGAATTTTAGGAAATCAACCACCACAACGAGTGTTAGAAATTGGTTGCGGAAGTGGATTATTGCTATTCCGTGTGGCGAAACATTGTCAGGAATATTGGGGAGCCGATTATTCCGCTGCTACTATTAATAACCTAGAACATTTATGTGGCACAATTGAGGGTTTAGAGGGCAAAGTAAGATTATTACACCGAACAGCAGATGATTTTACCGGCATTCCCCAAGCTACTTTCGATCGAGTAGTAATTAACTCTGTTGTTCAGTATTTCCCTAGTGTGGATTATCTATTACAAGTTATCGCAGGAGCAGTCAAGACGATTGCGGATCAGGGTAAGATTTTCCTAGGTGATATCCGTAGTTTGTCCTTACTAGAGCCTTACCATGCCGCGGTACAGTTAGCTCGTGCCGAAGCTAATAAAACCCTTGAACAATGGCAAAAACAGGTGAATCAAAGTGTAGCTACCGAAGAAGAATTGTTAATTGCACCTCAGTTCTTTATCGCGCTTAAACAACGTTTTCCGCGAATTTCTTGGGTAGAGATTGCACCGAAACGGGGTCAGGCGGACAATGAGTTAACTCAATTCCGCTATGATGTTACTTTACATCTGGATACTAATGGGCAAAAAACGACAATTCCTTGGCTAAATTGGCAGCGGGATCGGTTTTCTTTAGGGCAACTGCAAGATAAATTGAAACTGGAACAACCAGAATATTTAGGCATCAGGGATGTACCCAATCAACGAGTACAAAAGGCACTACAAATTTTAGACTGTTTAGAAAATCCTCCTGGGGTAACAACGGTGGGAGAATTGCGGCAATTGTTAGCAAAAAATACCGGAATAGGGATTAATCCTGAGCAAATGTGGCAACTGGGAGAACAGTTAGATTACACTGTTCATCTCAGTTGGTGGGAAGGTAGTCAAGATGGTTCTTTCGATGTGGTTTTCTGTCGCCAGAATGCCATCTTAGAACCGATAATAAGTAAAGTTGATGAACAACCATACCCCAATTTTTGGGATGATGAGACGATTATTCCCAAATCCTGGACTGATTATACGAATAATCCTCTATATGGTAAATTAGTCCAGAAGCTGATACCACAGGTGCGGGAATTTGTCCAACAAAAGCTACCTAGTTATATGGTTCCCCAGGCTTTTGTTTTGCTTAATACCCTACCTTTGACTCCTAATGGTAAAGTAGATCGGCTGGCTTTGCCTACACCCGATACAGCTACACGCAATTTAGCTACGGGATTTCTCGCACCTCGTACCCCGATTGAAACTCAAATGTCTCAAATTTGGAGTGAAGTTTTGGGAGTCGAACGTATTGGAATTAAGGATAATTTCTTTGAATTGGGAGGACATTCTTTGTTAGCAACTCAGGTTATTTCCCGTTCCCGCGATCTTTTCTCGGTGGAATTGTCTTTACAAAATCTGCTGGAATACCCAACTATCGCTAATTTAGCCCAAATTATTGAAGTTCTTACCGTTGCACCGGGAGAAACAGCTATGACTGAAACCTTAGAAGATTATGAGGATGGTGAATTATAAAAACAGTTAAAGTTTTAGCTGATATCAATAGTTTAGCAAGACAGTTAAAACGGCAAAGGACAAATATTGATCCTAGTCAATGGCAATCTGATGTACTTTTACATCCTCAGGGCAAACTTCGTGATTTAGAGCTAATTTAACAACAACTTTGGAGGCAATTGGTAAGTGAAAGTAGGAGATTTTTTAGCGTATTTGAAGGGTTTAGACATTAAACTATGGCTGGAAGGCGAAAAACTTCGTTTTCAGGCTCCCAAAGGGGTTATGACCCCAGAAATTAAAGAAGAAATCGCCGCCAAAAAACCTGAAATTTTGGACTTTTTAAGAGCGGCAAAAATCCCAACTAATACTGTTGATTTAGAGATTATTCCCGTGTCACGGGATCAGGATTTACCCCTCTCTTTTGCTCAACAACGACTCTGGTTTTTACACCAACTTTCCCCCGATAGTCATTCCTATAATCTGTTGGACGCTTTGCGGTTAGAAGGAAACCTCAATCTATTAGCTTTAGAACAAAGTCTCAGTGAACTGATTCGCCGTCACGAAATTTTAAGAACCACTTTTCCCATGGTAGAAGGGCAACCAATTCAGCGCATTGCTCCCCCTTCCCCCGTAAGTTTACCCCTGGAAGATTTACAAGGTTTATCAAAGAATGAACAAACAGAACATCTGCAAGAAATAGCGATTGCTCTCTCCTTAAAACCCTTTAATCTAGCCAAGGAATCATTAGTCCAATTTAAGTTACTTAAACTCAGTTCCCAAGAGTATGTATTGCTGTTGAAGATGCACCATATTATTTACGATGGTTGGTCTTTGAGCATCTTCTTTGATGAATTATCTCAACTTTATGCGGCCTTTGTCCGGGGGTTGCCTTCCCCTCTCCCTGAATTATCGATTCAATACGCCGATTTTGCTGTATGGCAACGTCAATGGCTCACTGGTGAAGTTTTGGAGCGTCAACTTAATTACTGGCAAAAACAGTTACAAGATGCACCTACTATTTTAGAATTGCCGACGGATTATCCCCGTCCTCCAATTCCTAGTTTCCGGGGTGATGGGCAGGTTTTTCGCCTGAATCAAGACTTAACGCAACGCCTCAAACGGTTAAGTCAGGAGTCAGGAGCAACACTATTTATGACTTTACTGGCGGCTTTTTTTGTCCTAATTTCTCGTTATAGTGGTCAATCAGATGTTTTGGTAGGTTCTCCGATAGCTAATCGTAATAGTTCGGCAATTGAGAAATTAATGGGCTTTTTTGCGAATACTTTGGCTTTAAGGGGTGATATGTCGGGAAATCCGAGTTTTCTGGAGTTATTAGAACGAGTAAAGCAAACAACTTTATCAGCTTATGCCCATCAAGATTTGCCTTTTGAAATGTTAGTAGAAAAATTACAATTAAACCGAAATTTAAGTCATAATCCTTTGATACAGGTGATGTTTTCTCTGCAAAATACTCCCCAATCTGAGGCCAGTTTATCTGGCTTAAAGATGGAGAGTTTGCCTTTATCTGTTGAGCTTAAAGCGCGATTTGATTTAGAGGTAAATTTTTGGGAAGTTTCTGATCGTTTAGAAGCGGTTTGGTGTTATAGTACGGATTTGTTTGCTGCCCCCACTATTAACCAAATGGGGCAACATTTTCAGAATCTCTTAACTGCGATTGCAGCTAATCCCAATATGGGAATTTTTCAGTTATCGATGTTAAGTGATGAAGAACGTTATCAATTGTTATCATTGTGGAACGAAACTCACACAGATTATCCCTCTGATCAATGTATTCATCAATTATTTGAAGAACAGGTAAAACGCACACCCGACGCGGTAGCAGTGGTATGTTCAGAGCAACAATTAACCTACAATGAATTAAATTGTCGTGCTAATCAATTAGCCCATTATCTGCGAAAATTAGGAGTAAAACCAGAGGAATTAGTGGGGATTTGTCTAGAGCGTTCCTTAGACATGATTGTGGGATTATTGGCTATTCTTAAAGTCGGTGGAGCTTATGTTCCTATTGACCCAGATTATCCCCAAGAACGCATTAGCTTTATGCTCCAAGATACCCAGGTTAAAATACTGTTAACCTGCGAATCTTTACAGAATTTCTTGCCAAATCATCAGGCTATTGTTGTCTGTTTAGACAAAGATTGGCAACAAATTAATCAGGCAAGTCAGCAGAATCTTAACAGCGCGGTTTCTGCGGATAATTTAGCCTACGTCATTTATACTTCTGGTTCTACAGGAATACCCAAGGGTGTTATCGTCACTCATCAAGCAGTTAATCGACTGGTATTAAATACTAATTACATCCAGTTTACTCCTGATGACCGCGTTGTTCAAGCGTCTAATATTGCTTTTGATGCCGCTACTTTTGAAATTTGGGGGGCTTTACTTAACGGTGCTAAGATTATTATTATCGCTAAATCAGTTTTGCTCTCACCCCAAGAATTGGCACTAAGCTTAAAGGAAAATCGGATTAGTGTCTTATTTTTAACCACAGCACTTTTTAATCAGTTAGCCAATTTAGTTCCCCAAGCTTTTAGTAACTTACGCTGCTTACTATTTGGGGGTGAAGCAGTTGAACCAAAATGGGTACAAGAGGTACTAGAAAAAGGTGCGCCACAACGGTTGCTTCATGTCTATGGGCCAACGGAAAATACAACGTTTTCTTCCTGGTATTTAGTGGAAAACATAGCTTCTACAGCCACAACTATTCCCATTGGTAAAGCGATTGCCAATACCCAAATCTATTTGCTGGATAAAAATCTCCAACCTGTCCCGATTGGTGTAGTAGGAGAATTACATATTGCTGGTGCAGGATTAGCCAAAGGTTATCTTAACCGTCCCGAATTAACCCAAGAAAAATTTATTCCTAATCCTTTTGAGAAGGATGAAGTGATCCCCCCAACCCCCCTTAATAAGGGGGGCAATGAGCCGTCAAAATTATATAAAACGGGAGACTTGGCCCGTTATTTACCCGATGGTAATATTGAATATGTAGGACGGATTGACAATCAAGTAAAAATTCGCGGCTTCCGTATTGAATTGGGAGAAATTGAGGCTGTACTTAGTCAAAATCAGGCGGTACAGTCTTCCTGTGTGATTGTTCGTGAAGACAATCCAGGGGAAAAACAGTTAGTTGCCTATATTGTACCTAAGCTAGGAGTAAAGCTAACAAGTGGCGATTTGCGTCAATTTCTTAGCCATAAATTGCCCGGTTATATGGTTCCTGGTGCTTTTGTGCTGCTGGAGTCTTTCCCTTTAACAGCTAACGGAAAAATTGATCGTCGTGCGTTAAAAGCTCCTAGTAATACCAGTGATTCAGACAGATTTATTGAAGCGCGTAATCAGTTAGAATTAAACCTCGTGCAAATCTGGTCAAAAGTGCTAAAGATTGACAAAATTAGCGTGCATGATAACTTTTTTGACCTCGGTGGTCATTCCCTTTTAGCTCCTTATTTAATCACCCAAATTAAAGAACAGTTAGGCAAGGAAATTGCCGTAACTACAATATTTCAAAACCCAACTATTGAACAGTTAGCGACCATTATCCAAACCGATGCAGATTCCTCTAACCAGTCTTGTTTGGTTCCCATTCAACCCCAGGGTTCAAAGCCTCCTTTCTTCTGTGTTCCAGGCGCCGGGGGACGACCATTTTATTTTTACCATTTAGGACGTTGTTTAGGAAAAGATCAACCTTTCTACAGTTTTGAAAATGATCTCTATCAACAGTTTGGAGAAATCACTCGCATTGAGGATATAGCAAGTATTTATCTTCAAGCCATGCAGGATTTACAACCCCAAGGCCCCTACTTTTTGGGAGGACATTCCTACGGTGGTAATGTGGCTTTTGAAATGGCTCAACAGTTGGTTAATCAGGGTCAACAAGTGGCATTACTAGCAATCATTGATTCTTCAGCACCCACTTATAAAGACAAACAAATTTTGCTTGATTATATTAATTGGGATCATGCGCGATGGTTAGCTGAAGTCAGCAAAGGTATCGAAGTTTATTTAGATAAAACCATCGATATTTCCTATGAAACTCTTCAACTCTTAACAGTGGAGGAACAATTAAAATACGCCTTAAACTTTTTTAAACTGGCTAATATGCTTCCTCCCAATGCGGAAACTAGGCAGCTTGAAAAAATTGTCCAAGCCTATAAAACTAGCTGTTTATGTCTGATTGATTATCTCCCTAAACAGATTTATCCTGGTAAAATTACGATTATACGGGCCAGGGAGGAATTAGCTGATGATCCAAATAAAGATTTAATAGCTGGAGATTGCGAGGATTCCTCTTTAGGCTGGAGTGAATTTTCTACAGAGCCAGTTGAGATTCATTTCGTACTAGGAAATCATGTCTCGATTATGGTGGAACCCCATGTCCAGATTTTAGCCGAAGAGTTAAAAGTTTGCCTTGAGATTTGATACCAAACCCGTTTTTAAGACTATGGTTCACTCCCAATTCAACTTGAAAAACACAGTTATCAATTGTTTCTCACCAATCTCCTCTATCTTTTCAACAGGATTTAATCTAAGAACTGACGATTTTCTACAAGTTGTGTGAACGGTAAGACTAATGTAAAATGCTGCAAGGCATCTGATTGCTAGACAGCCGATTTGTATTCTTTTGCCTTACCATGGATTTTATATGAATGAAATCCCGACCAACCAATCCAACTTAGTGATTTTAGGAGTCTCATCAATGACGGAAACTACTGAAACGGCCATTCCCAATGATTTTCTCGGAATTAATCCCACAGAAATCAACAAAAAACTTGTCTCCTGGGGAATTTCTCTGGATGAAGTTGTTCAAAAACTTGCTTCTCTGGGACTCCCCGGCATTATTTTCATTATTGCTGTTGCCGCATCCGGTGGTACTGCCTATCCGATGATTTACGCACTTTTTGGGTTAGGCGGTCCGCTGGGACTAATTGGTGGACTTGGGGTCTTAGGCATCTCTACCATTATTGGTGACATTGTTACGGGTTATGGCATTGAGGCACTGCTTAAAACGGTCTATCTCAAACGTCGTGAAACAGAAACTCAAGAATATCTCATCAATGAGGTGGAAGGTTTGCCAATTTCTCAAGTTCTAAAACTTAACCTGAAAAAGGCTATTGAAGTAGAAATTGCTGCCGAAGAACCC
>NZ_JASJFB010000114.1:0-2586 GCF_030065455.1 Microcystis sp. M53602_WE12
ATAGATTTTCGCCGCCTGTCCCAGGGGAATAATCTGTTTTAGGGAACCATCCTGATTTAAGACCAAACGGTACTCTAGAGTATGCTTGAGACTTTCCGGCGGTTGCCAACGGGATTGAAAATATTCTCTGGTTTCTGCCACTTGGGGAATTGTATCTAGTAAGTTCGTCTCTGGGGCTTTAGCGGTGCTTGTGGGCGGTTTGGGGTCTAAATTGGCATTGTCGGGGTTAATAGGGCTTATAGGCGGTAAATTGGGCAATTTTGGCGGTGCTGGACTCGGATTCATCGTGGTGGGGGGAACATTTGTCAGTGCATTTGTACCCTGAGTGCTGGTGACGGGGGGGGCAGTAATCGGGATGTTCTGATTATTCGGTTCAATTATGATCGCCGTGCCGCCGGGACGCGAACCTGTGACTGGTGGCGGCGGTAAAGTGGACGGCGGAATCACTAGAGGGACGCTAGAGGGACGAACTGGGGCTGGAACGGTTGCCACGGGTGGCGGTGGCGGTAAAGGGGTTTTATTGCCCAAATTTGCCGGTAACTGCGGGTTTGGGGCGGCCGTTCCCGTGGGGGGTAAAGGCAGCGTTGGCAAGGGTTGGGGAATCTTGGCACTATTGGGATCAGTGGTTAAATCATTGTTGGCCAATTCTTGCTGTTGATAAAATGCGATCGCTATTCCCCCGATAGTTATTAGGGCTGAGGCGATTAATCCCGTCCACATCAGGGCATTTTTTCGAGTTTTCTGGCGAATTAATGGGGGTATTAGGGGGCTTTCATGGTTATATTCCCCTAAAGCATTGGCTAGATCGAATAATTGCGATGTGGTTAATTCGATCTCCTGTTTATCCTGATCGGTTAGCAGGGAACCTAAAAATAATTGATGCTGGAGAAGTCCCTGACAACGGAGAGAAGGCAAGGAGGGGAGATGGCTTTCGGGGGAACCACTAGCCACGAAAGAGAGGGTAGAAACGGGACTAGAGAGTAAATTCTGCACATAATTAGCGACAATTTCCCCTAGGAGTTGTAATTGTGTGCGATCGCCTTTGATCGTCACCTGTTTTTCCTCACTCAATCTAGGATCATCAAAGCGCAATTGAAAGTGGGCATCGTTTAAGACATTTTTACCCAGCCAAACCGCTAGGGGCGAACTATTTCCCCAAATTTCTAGGGTACAGGTGGGGGGTGTATATTTGCGAATTAGATCACTCATTTTTAGTTATCGGTGGGAATTATGAATTATGAATTATGAATTATGAATTATGAACTGGGAAGCTTTTTTTCAGTGATCAGTAAACAGTAATCGGTGAACTGAAAACTTACATCTGATAACTGATAACTGATAACTGATAACTGATAACTGATAACTGATAACTGATAGCCTTTTTACTTTTTACTTGCCAAAAGGGTGTGCCAGAGAAGGAGATGACTGCGGGGGCTGCTGTAGAACAATAAATCGATTAATAATTTCCAGGCTAGGGAAATCAGGCTAGAATTGCTGAGATTATTTTCCGATATTTCTGGGTATTTTAAGCGAAAATTATCGATATAATTGCCCAAAAGCGTGGTTTTGACCGGTTCTTGTCCTTGAGTTCCCACTTGTTCCAAGAGAATTACGGCGCGACGGATTAACTCTTGCTTTTTTTGGGCTAGATGACAGAGGAGGAGAACTAGAGAACGGATGTCCGCTAGGGAGAGGTTTGACTGGGGTTGCCAGTAGTGGGCAACTAGGCGATCGCTTGTATCCAGATCTAAGGCTAATTCTTGGGCTGCTTGGGTGATAGACTCGGAGTCTAAATTAGCTAGAGAGACTAAAGCTGCCAAAATCAGGTTTAAATAGCTATTAATATTCTCTAACTGCTCGTTACTGGGTGAGATAGCTAGGGGTAAATCCTCACCCGTGGAGGACTCGGCAGACTGAGGCATAGTCAAGGACATAGATAATAAGGAATTGCCAGCAGAAAAACTTGGGTTTAGGAGAAAAAATCACTGGTTCTCAAGTGTCATCGCCAATTTTGGCTCTGAAACCCCGTTCTCAAAGGACGGCTTTACTATGAAATAGTAGCGCATTTACACGATATATGCTAGAATGTGAGATATGGAGAAAGCCTATTCGTTTCGATTTTACCCCACAGCAGAACAAGAGTCGCTATTGCGGCGCACCTTGGGCTGTGTAAGATTAGTTTACAATAAAGCTCTCCATCTCAGAACACAAGCATGGTACGAAAGACAAGAAAGAGTAGGATATACTGAAACTTCTTCGATGTTGACTGAGTGGAAAAAACAAGAAGAATTAGAGTTTTTGAATGGGGTTAGCTGTGTTCCTTTACAACAAGGTTTAAGACACCTACAAACAGCTTTTACTAACTTCTTTGCTGGTCGTACTAAGTATCCTAACTTTAAGAAAAAACATCAAGGAGGAAGTGCCGAATTTACCAAATCTGCTTTTAAATTTAAAGACAAACAAATCTATTTAGCTAAATGCACAGAACCTTTACCTATTCGATGGTCAAGACAAATACCAGACGGATGTGAACCAAGTACAGTAACGGTCAGATTACATCCTTCTGGACGTTGGCATATCTCAATA
>NZ_JASJFB010000326.1:0-1735 GCF_030065455.1 Microcystis sp. M53602_WE12
AACCCTTATATAGAAAGGCATTTAGCGATTTTTGTCAATTGTTTTTTATCTAGAGCGAACTAATCAATTAAGTCTCTTGCCAGATAAGGATTTAGTCGATTTATGCCCCCCTATCGAACCATAACAAGTAACGAAGAGCCAAAATCTTCACTTTTTGAGTCTATTCTAATTCATCTGTAGAGATTTAAGAGAATATAATCACCACAAAATCAACACCATTGCTTGGTAAATAATCGCATTTTATCACAATTTTTGCTAATTCGTTGACTCCATATTTTCTTTTAAAAGCCGCTAAAGTAGCTTGTACTAACGCTAAACCATAAGCATCTTTTCAGGTCTATCGCAATTCTTCATCTGTTAAATAATATCCTCCCGTTTTCCGCCGGTTATTGCTTCTTTGAAGCTGTTTAAGCTAAGACGTATTTTAACCCAGCTTAATTAATTTATTCAGAGATGAATCGTCTGATTAAATCTTCCCGTGAAGACTCCAACAAAAGGCGACTAGACTCCATCGGTGATAACTTAAGCAACTCATCAATAACTTTTATTAAAGACTCATCCAATTCTCCAAACCTCACTTGCATTAAATTTTCAATAATTTGTCGTTGTCCTTGTTGAAGTCCTTGTTGAAGTCCTTCCCGTTTAGTCGCCTCTTTCCACTCTAAATAAGATTGAGATAAAGCCATAAATACCTCCCTATCTTCTGATTCTAAAAGATTGTTAATTTCAACACTCACACGCCAACTAATCAATAATTCCATGACATTTTGACGGAAGGAATCGCCAGAAGGCAACTCAAGCAACTCTCTCACCGCTTGGCTTTGGGTTTTCCCCCGTCCCAACAATCTTAACAGTAAAGTGTCTGGGGTAATAGGTAACTGATTAATCGCTATAATTGCCGTTCGGTGAGAGGGAGATAAAAAGTCAATCCCTTCTGTCCAGTTTTCTAGTTCTAATTTAGCATCAAAACTCTCTAGGATCTGGAAACTAATAGAAGTAGCCAAAATCCATAATTTAGGTAAGTCATCCTCGTTTAACTCAGTTTTTTCCCGTTTCCCTTTCCGTTGAAGTTCAGCGAAAATCGAAAACAGTTTTAAGATACAGTTGCGAATTTCCGTTCGATTGGGAGCATTGCGAAAAGGCTCAAGCAAAGTGCTTGTTGTCACCATTTGCCCTAAAAGACCCAAAGATTGAGCATTTCCCCGCATATTAGGGTGAGGAGAGAAGAAAATATCCACCTGACGGGTTTCATCCGCCACCTCTTTGCTGACTTCCACCTTTCCCAGGGGAGACAGCAATTCTTCTAGGTATTGTTTGGCAAATTGGTCGTGAGGTTGTCGAGTCATGTCTTCAATCTTAGATCAGAAAAGACCCGACCGCACCCGACCCATTTCATAACCCCAGCTTATCAATACTATAAGTAACAATAGTTTCAAACCCCTTTACAAACCGTTACAAAGTCCTTAAGATAGAGACATCATCAATCAATCGTACCTCGATAACTTAATAGGAATCATAAACCAATGACCACCACTCTACAACAGCGCGAAAGCGCTTCCCTGTGGGAGCAGTTCTGCCAGTGGATCACCAGCACCAACAACCGTCTTTATGTCGGCTGGTTCGGTGTCATCATGATCCCCACCCTGCTCACCGCCACCACCTGCTTCATCATCGCCTTTATCGCCGCTCCTCCCGTAGATATCGACGGTATCCGCGAGCCTGTAGCCGGTTCTCT
>NZ_JASJFB010000883.1:0-1332 GCF_030065455.1 Microcystis sp. M53602_WE12
CGATGCCCTCTCCCAGCAGATGTTCGGTTGCTTTATCTTCAAAAAATTGAGGAAATAAATACAAAAACCCGGAGACAAATCCCAATCCATTCAGGATAATTGCTTTGACGACTTGCCCCGCTGTGACAATTTCTCCTCGCTCAATTGAGACTTGTTCGTTGATAATTTCAACGATTCCTATTTCATCGATAATTCCGGCTACTAATCCCAGATGGTCTAGATTTTTGACTTCAATTTCTGTTGATTGATTCCTGGTCGAACAGTCCACTCGCCTCAGTTTTCCAACAATTCCTATTTTTTCATAATTAGGGTCTCAAGCTCCCCCTAACGGCCACCGAGAAAACCTTCACCAGATAAGTATTTTTACTCAAGTCTCTGGAGGGGGACAGCTTATGTGACAGTTGAGGGTGCGGAATGTGGGCTTCAAGCAGTCAGGTACTGGTGCACTTCAAACTTGAATTGGCCTTTGCTAAAATCTACAATAGAAATAAATACTAACTAAACAGCTAAATTATGACAACTCAGCCTAAAGACCCTGAAATAGTTTTACGCGATGGGAAACCAGTGTCGGTTATTCTCGATATTGAGGTTTATCAAGAGATGTTAGAGCAAATTGAAGCGATTGAAGATTTAAAGGCTTTAGCCGAAATGCGCCAGAAACCCCTTGAGTTTCGTTCTCTAGATGACTTTCTCAAAGATTATTCAACGGATGTATGAAGTTCTTCTAGAAAAACAGGCGGAACGGGATTTAAGAAAATTACCTGCTGATTTATTTGAGCGTATTATTCCGGTCATTAGAGCCTTAAACACTAATCCTAGACCATCTGGATGTCTTAAGTTGAAAAACTCCCTACAAGATTACCGTGTTCGAGTTGGAGAGTATCGAATTATTTACGAAATTGATGATAAAAACCAAGTTGTGAAAGTGATGCGAGTTCGACACAGAAGGGAAAGTTATCGTTAGAATTTGTTTAGATGATCTCTGTAAAAAAGCAAGGTGAGGCATTTATAGGAAATGCCTCTAGCACTATCTTCAAGATTTGCGCTTTAAAGCTGCACCTATTCCTAATACTCCTAAACTCAGTATTCCTAGAATTGATGAGGGTTCGGGGATGGATGAGGATTCTCCAATTGCTACTCCAGGGTTATGATAGAGAAACTGAATATCCGAAGCCGATAAAGCTCCACTATATAGGGCTGGCTGAATAAATCTAAAAACTTTGTTGGGTAAGACTTTTAGACCTTTTGTCAATCAAAAAGTACTGGATCTGGGAGTGATCGGGGGGAAATTTAGGCACTTTTTCCCTGAAAATTAGGTAATTGGCCACCTCA
>NZ_JASJFB010000740.1:0-18786 GCF_030065455.1 Microcystis sp. M53602_WE12
AATTCATAATAGGCATCGGTGGCATCAAAACGAGTTTGTTCCGAGACTCGTTCCACCTCTAATTCCCGTTGCCGGATCACTTTTTCGGCCCTTTTGATCTGGGCTGTCCGTTCACCCCCTGTATAAACCCCATAGACGATGCTAACACGACCCTGAAAGTTGGTACTATCTTCGGGTCTAACTGCTGGGATTCCCTGTTGACGAGCCAAATTATTCTGTCTTTGGTCAGCTGCCGATTGATCTTGAGTGAGACTGGTTTCCGCTTCGGCCGTGGGTAATAAGGCCGCCTGTTGTTCCTTTAATTGGGCGCGAGCGATTTCTAAATCGACCCGGGCTGTCTGTAAGGTCTGATTATTTTTTAAAGCTAATTCGATCGCTTGATTTAAGGTGATCGGTTGTACTACCCTAATATTCACCTCATCTGGTTTGGTGGGAAAAATTAGGGGATTGCCACTAGGATTAAGATAATTAGGGGCTTTGGGATCCGCTTCCGTGGTTGCCGGTGCCGCCGATGGACCGGGTAATTGAGACACTGGATTGGCAGTAGGTCGGGGTTTCTTCAATAAATCGGCAGCGGACTGAGTTTGTGCCTTAACCGAGGATTCAGCCAAGAAAATCAACCCAAGCACCGCACTCACGGTAATACCATAACGCAAGAGCAACATGAGTATCTCGAAAGTAAACAGTAAACGATAAGAAGTAAATAAGCTCACACCACTATGTTTGCCGATTACTAATTACCGATAGTAACACGGGAGCTTGACTCGTATTGCTCGTGAGACGGGTTTGGGACGGGAGAGTCTCTATAAATCTTTGTCGAATCAGGGTAATCGGTGAGTTTGCTACAGTTCTTAAGGTTTTGCAAGCACTTGGGTTACGCCTGCAAGTTGTACCCATTACCTAAAAATCCCTAATCACTAATCCTACTCCATCCCGACGCGGATCGCCCGTAGCGGTTAATTCCCCCCGATCATTCACTGCCACCCCATGCACACCCCCAAAAAACATATTTTGTTCTTGCCACCGGGATACTTGAGTATTTGCGGGTAAAACCAGATTTTTGAGCATATTTTCCCGATCTTCTAAAGGTTCAATTCCTAATTGTTGATTTTCCCAATGTATGCGCGAGGCAGCGATCGCATCGGCTAAAGATTGCCGAAAATCGATTAAATTGCTAATAACCTGCAAAATAGCGGTGCGAATGCGATTGGAACCCCCAGAACCGAGAACAAATCGCGGCTTTCCTTCCTCTAAAATCATCGTCGGGGACATCATTGAGGATAAACGACGATCAACCGGCCAATTGTGAAAACCAAAGGGATTTAAGTCCGCTTCCCCGATCATATTATTGAGCATAATTCCCGTCCCCGGCACGGTATAAGCCGATCCTTCCCCGTTGGAAAAGGTGGCACTGGCGGCATTACCTTCCCCATCGATAACACTAATATGGGTGGTACTGCCCCATTTATTGGGATATTTGCCTAAAAATTCCGACGAGAGGAATTGCTCTTCGATTCCCTCCTGATGGATAAAATTATCGTAGCCTTGGGCGCGCGCTTGATTGGTTAAGGCCATCACCTCCGTTAAAATTTGCAGATGTTTGGCTCCTAGATGCTCTAAAGCCGATAAATTAACTGCTTCTAGTAATTTTAGGGCAAAAGCTAGGAGAATTCCCCCAGAACTAGGAGGCGGATTAGTCAGTATTTCGTAACCCCGATATTGGGTTTTTAGGGGTTTTCTCTCAAGGACTTGGTAATGATTTAAATCCTCTAGGGTGAGATAACCACCCTCCTGCATATCCTTGGCAATTTGGTGGGCGATTTCTCCCTCATAAAAGTCTTTTACGCCTTTTTTGCTTAATTCCTCTAAGCTGTTGGCAAAATCCCTCATCACACAGCGATCGCCAGCTTGGAGGAGTTTTCCTTGCGGGGCATAGACTTTTAAACCCTCTCTATCTTTGAGCAGAATCGAAGATAGTAAACCCAGGCAAAAGCCGTTATATTGGCTCAAAATGTAGCCTTGTCGAGCATATTCGATCGCTGGTTCCGCTACCACGGCAAAGGGCAATTTTCCCAGTTTTTTCTGCACTGTTTCCAATCCCCGTAACGCTCCGGTCGTTGCGATCGCACCTCGGCCAATGTGAAAATCTTGACTAGCACCACCAAAATTGATCGCCACTGGGTAAAAGTCGATATTTGTCAAGGGTTTTTTATATTTGGGAGTTTGACAAAAAAAATCAAAAAGGGTATTGACTTTTTCTTTGGTATGTGCTAGTAAAAAACCGCCGCCCCCCGCCGAAGCGAGGGTGAATTCGACCACGAAAGCCGCTAAAATCGAGCCAACTATCGCATCGAAGGCATTTCCGCCCATTTCTAAGATTAATTGTCCAGCTTCGGCAGTTTTTGGATGTCCTGCGGCGATAGCGCCCTTGCTTTTGCGAGTCACTTTGATTCAGTTATCAGTTATCAGTTATCAGTTATCAGTTATCAGTGGGGTGTGGGGTGTGGGGTGTGGGGTGTGGGGAGAAGGGAGAATAAATAAAAATAATCTCCTGTCTCCTGTCTCCTGTCTCCTGTCTCCTGAATAGGGCTATTTTTTCAACTGCTTAACCGCTTGATAGATTTCGGGTAAACGCTTGTAAGCGGCTGCTACCTTGAGGAATAGTTTATGCGGCATAGCGGGAGAACCAGAAACCACTTCTCCTGCCCCGATATCGTTGTGAATGCCGGTTTGGGCGGTTGCGATCGCACCGTCCCCGATCGCCGCTTGATTGGCAATGCCCACCTGTCCCGCTAAAATAACACGATTGCCCACTTTTACGCCTCCTGCCATGCCTACCTGTCCTGCAAGGGCGCAAGCTTGGCCAATTTGGCAATTATGGGCAATATGGACGAGATTATCGATCTTAGTCTGGCTACCGATGCGGGTTTCTCCCACTGCCGGGCGATCAACGGTGCTATTACAGCCAATTTCTACCCCATCTTCTAAGACCACGATACCGGATTGTTCCATCTTAAACCAGCCTTCGGTAACCGGCACAAAACCGAAGCCCTCAGCACCGATAACGGCGCCACTGTGGATAACGCAATCATTGCCGATTTGTACCCGTTCATGGATGGTACAGTTAGCGTGGAGAATTGTGCGATCACCAATATGCACTCCGGGGTAAATAACGGCGTTAGGATGAATGCACACCCCATCACCGAGGGTGACATTGGCTTCTACCACGGCATGGGCCCCGATGGCGACTTTATGGCCGATTTTAGCCGATGGATGCACCACGGCGGTGGCGTGAATGTAGGGTTGGGGCTGAAAGGGTTGATAGAATAATTTGATGGCGTGGGCGAATAAAAGTCGGGGATTGGCACTAGCTAACCAAGCGATGCCGCGTTCGTCGGCCTGTTGTTGTAAATTGGTATCCAGGGGCAGAATTAGGGCAGTAGCGTCAGTTTTGGCGACAAAGGCAGCAAATTTTCCCCCTTCGATATAGCTAATGGTATCGACTAGGGCGGTTTCGATGGGAGTTATGGCTTTAATTTGGGGATTTCTGTCGGGATAGGCGGTCAAACTCTGGGATTGTACTAAAGGACTTAATTTTTGGGCAATTTCACTAAATTTCATAAATATATATTGCGATCGAGATAGGGCTTATCCTAGGATAGTTTAAAACTATACTGATAATCTTGTCGTTATTATAGTCAAAAAAGTTGCCAGTTTTTTAGGGAATAATTCCTGTTTTCCATTTCAACAAAGCCGATGTCGATCTGGAGCGGTTTTGGGGATAATTTTGCTCTCTCCAAAACCGATTGGTTTTAGTTTTTACTACTCGATCGAGTTAATACAATTGACCCGAACAGTATTAAGGCGATCAGAGTTGATGGTTCGGGAACTGTTTGAAAATCTAGGTTAAAAATTCCTGACTCTCCCCAAGAAAGGCTAAGATCTACCAGCTTAAAACTGGCTGAATATTTTCCTGGTCGAGAGGCAAGAAACTTCGGTAAAAAGGAGAAGTTATCACCAGTCCCGATCGCATAGATATCGCCAGCATTAGCTAAAATTGTCTGTCCTAAAGAGTTAGCTACTGTTAATCCATCACTAATCTCTAACAGTTGTAAGGATAGGTTGGCATTACCTAAAGACCGATTCCACCGTCCCCCAGAACTGTTAAAAAGAGCTTGTTCTCCCAAGTCAGAGGAATTATTAATAGTTGCCACTGATTGCATCAGTAGATTGCTATATTCCTCCCCAGTGGCAGCACTAACAAAACTATTCTGAAAAATTCCTTTTCCCGCAATTAAGGAGAGAGGAGGCAATCCTGTAGAAGTCTCAGGAATGCGATTATTGCTGTTAGTAGGATTAACTACTGGATTACTAGACGGTCCGGAATAACTGTAAGTGCCGATACCGTGAAAATGAGGGGTTCCCTCTCGGTGAGCAACCAGAAGAGTTAACCGGTTATAGTTAGGATTGGCTAATCCCGCATAGATGCCCCGAGTTAAGGTGATTTGATTATCCACCCCGATATAAAATTCGGGCAAACTCTGACCAATGGCAGGCTCTTCAGCCTTAGCCACCGTTACCAGGGCGAAAGAAAGCGATAAAATGAAGCTAACAGCGATAAATGGATATTTAGGGCTTTTTTCGCCGATTTTATTCCCAGCACAAACTAATCCTACCCCAGAGACCTGTAGAACCATGATTTCTCTCCTTAATTAGAACGATAATCATTATCATTCTAGCGAAAAACCCTTGTTCCGATTCACTTTTGCCAACAAAGTTAATTTAAGTTAACGTGAACAATGCTGTCCCAATAAGTTGCCCGAGCATCTAAAGGGGTCGAGGTGGATCAAGGAACAGGCAACGCTGGAACAGCAGCGGGTCCTCTGGGGATGAGGCCAAATCCCGTCAAAGTTTATCTTGATCAAAAAAGATATAGCGTTTCCTAAGCTAGTGAGGTACACCTATTTTTCTTCCCTTTTGCCTTCTGCCTCTTGCATGAGTGCCTAAAACCCATCACTTTTGTACCTCAGCAGACTGAAAAACGCTATAAACAAAGCTGTACTAGATTTTGCAGTGGGGAATGTGGGTTAAAATAGACCAAGAAAGTTAACAAAAAAATTGTCTCGCTCAAGTCGGCGAAAATCAGCTTATGACCCTTGCGGTGGCGATCAAAAAGTTAAAAAAATCCTACGGTCAGACAGCAGCGGTTAAAGATATCTCCTTTACCGTGGCAGCGGGAGAAATCTTCGGTTTACTCGGTCCCAATGGTGCGGGGAAAACCACCACGATTCGCTGTCTTTGTACCCTTGCTAAACCCGATGGCGGCAAAATCGAGGTGGGGGGTGTCGATGCCCTGAATAACCCCAAATCCGCCCGTAAACGCCTGGGTTACGTTGCCCAAGAAGTCGCCCTCGATAAAATGCTCACCGGCCGGGAACTGTTGCAACTACAAGCGGCTCTCTATCACATTCCCCCTCAAAAGTCAAGAGAGCGCATCAAAGAATTAATAAATCTTTTAGGATTAGAGGAATACGCCGACAAAAAAACAGGAACCTATTCCGGCGGCATCAAAAAACGGCTGGATTTAGCGGCGGGATTACTGCATCAGCCGGAAGTTTTGGTGCTGGATGAACCGACTGTGGGACTCGATATCGAAAGTCGTTTGATTGTCTGGGATTTTCTGCGACAATTGCGGGCGGCCGGAACCAGTGTATTAATTACCAGCCATTATCTCGAAGAAATTGACGCCTTGGCCGATAACTTGGCAATTATCGACAATGGTATCGTCATCGCTCGCGGTACCCCCTCACAACTGAAGGAGCAACTGGGCGGCGATCGCATTACCCTAAAAGTGCGAGAATTTTCCCCAGAGGAAGAAGCCCTAAAAGCGAAAGAGTTATTATCCCGTCTGCCTTTTGTCGAGGAAGTGATCGTTAATACCGTCCAGGGTAACTCCCTGAATCTCATCGTGGCGGCCAATAGCAATCCTTTAAGCAAAATTGAACAAACCCTAGCCGAATCGGGATTACCCGTGTTCAGCATGGCCCAATCCCGTCCTAGTCTCGATGATGTCTATCTGGCGGCCACCGGACGCACCCTGATGGATGCGGAAATTGCCGCCGCCAGCAGTCGCGACCTCAAGGCGGAGAAAAAACAAGCGATGAAGGAATCCTAGTCCGGCGAGAAAGGCTGTAATATTGCCTAATTGCCCGGTTAAATCATCTATAATTGGAGCGATCGATTATATATCAATCAATATGAAAGATAAACGGGTATTGCTGACCGGCGGTACGGGAGGACTGGGTTTAGGAGTCACTCCGGCGGTTTTACACCATGGCGGTCATCTAACCATGACCTATCGGGAGGAAAGGGAGGTAGGTCGTCTGAAATCTCGGCTGAGTGCGGCGGAATTTGAGCGTATTCGCTTTGTCAGGGTGGATTTAACCCAAGAAACTGCCGTGGCTAGATTAATTGATGATCTCGGTCGGGTCGATGTCTTAATTCATCTAGTCGGGGGTTTTACCATGGGGGCGACGGAGGAGTTTAGCTATGAAGATTGGCTAAAAATGTTCGATTTAAACCTCCATAGCACTTTTTTACTGTGTAAACACTGTTTACGCTCGATGAAACTTCATAATTATGGTCGTATCGTCACTATCGGTTCTCGTGGTGCCGTACAACCGGGGGCAAATTTGGCCGCCTATTGTGCCTCGAAAGCGGCGGTAGTGGCTTTAACCCAAGCGATCGCAGAAGAAACCAAACAGACTAATATTACCGCTAACGTGGTTTTGCCCAGTATTATCGATACTCCGGGCAACCGGGAAGCGATGGGAGAGGCAAATGCCAAGGACTGGGTAAGTCCCCAATCTCTAGCCGAGGTGATCTGTTTTCTGGCAGGGGAAGGGGCGAAAGACTTGCGCGGGGCGGCAATTCCCGTCTATGGTTCCCTGTGAGTGGTTTTTTGTCTTCGGGCTGATACACTGATGACGGCGCTCGCTCTTGCTAAAAATTGGGGTTAATTTATGCTTATTCCGATTCTTATCAGTCTTACTATCTTACTTTTATCCTATCTGCTCGGTTCGATTCCCACGGGTTATTTAATCGGTAAATACAGCAAAGGTATCGATATTCGTGACTATGGTTCCGGTTCCACTGGGGCCACCAATGTGCTAAGAACTCTGGGAAAATCTGCCGGGGCGATGGTGTTATTAATTGATATGTTAAAAGGAATGGCGGCGGTGGCCCTGGTACGAGGACTATATTTTATGGATGTCAATCCTCTCCCAGAAAGTTGGTATTATTGGTTAATTATCGGGGCAGCATTGGGGGCAATCATCGGTCATAGTAAATCGATTTTCTTGAATTTTAGCGGTGGTAAATCCGTCGCCACCAGTTTAGGGGTTTTATTGGTGATGAATCCCCTAGTGGCTTGCGGAACTTTGGCGAGTTTTTTAGTTATTCTGGCACTTTTCCGGATTGTTTCTTTAGGTTCGATTATCGGGGCGCTGGTGGTGAATATTTTAATGGTTATTTTAGGTCAACCTCTCCCCTATATTTTATTTAGTTTGATGGGGGGAATCTATGTGATTGTTCGTCATCAGGGTAATATTAAAAGATTGTTGGCAGGGACGGAACCGAAAATAGGCCAGAAAGTACAGCAATCATCGGAAGTAAGTTAATAACTTTCTCAAGTCAGAATAACCACTGTGAAATGAAGTTGACGGCTCAAGAATAGGCTAAGACGCATTTTAACCGCCTATCCTTAGATTAGCTAAATCTCCCCCCGACGTCGGGTAGGGTTGGGGGGGTGTTGCCTCTTTCCCCATCTCAACAAGCAATCTTGTCTTTGAGGTTTAATTAAGACTGTCTGCTGTGGTTTTTAACCAAAGGATAAAACTATTAATATCTTCTTGGACTTGTAGCCATGTATTATAATAGTTATTAACCAGATTTTCTAGTTTTTGTTTTTCCAATTCAAAACCGTAGATATTGCGAACAACGTGCCGAAAGCTTAGGTATTCATTAAGTTTATGCACGGTATCTTCTCGTAATACAGCAGGACGATAATCTTGAGGTTTGCTCATACGATTTAATAGCCTTCTATGCCAGTCATAACTAGATGGTAAGCCACCATTTAACTCAGAAGCGATAATTTGAAAAATTCGTTCACATCCTGTATAGAAGTTATGGAGTTTTAGGGCTAAACTTTCGGCACAAATATGGGCTAGTGCCGGGTTGGTTAGCATTTCCGCTTGAACTAAACGCATTTGGCTTTCTAGCCGATTTAATCTATTAACTTCAGTGGCAATATCAAGGGCGATTTCTTGTAATTCACTGGCACTCATCGGACGCATAAAGACATTCTCCTGTTTGCAAAACTCTTTTAAGAAAATGAGGTTCTAAGTCTTCTATAGGCTTTAAATCAATCCAGCGAGCGCTAATTAAATTAACTTTTCCTAAAGCTTGAAAAAAACTTTCTGGGGGTATGCCAGCCACTGCTAGATCAATATCAGAAGTTTCCTGAAATTTACCTTTAACTAGAGAACCAAACAGGATAATTTTTGTAATTGGGAAATTTTCTTTTAAATAATCAATAACTGGCGGAAGATTTTTCCTTGCCTCTTGAGCTAATTTTTGATTATATTCCTGCTGTTCTTTTTGGCGTTTTTGCCAGTATTCAAGATAGGGATTATTAACCGACATAATCATTATAATATCGAGGATTTAGCTTAACTTTCTGCCCATTGTTCAAAGAAAATTTGAATATCTTTTTCTAAGTTTCTGTAGATTTTTCTTGCCCTGTCTAAATTAACTTTCAATTGCTCATAATCAATATTTGTGCCGTAGGCATGACGAAAAAAGTGCCGAAATCCTCGCAAACTATTTAACAAAGCGGCGGTTTCTGAAGAAATAAAAGCAGGACGAATTCCGGGGATAGGGACAGTCATTCTGTTTAATAAGGCTGTATGCCATTGCCGAGTATCGGCAATATGATTTTCAAAACAGGTAGCCACTATTTTAAGTAAATCCTCAGTGGCACTGTATAAATTATGGATTTGATAGGCAATGCTTTCCAGGCGAATGACATCATCGGGATTAACACCTTCGGCTCTAACAGCTAGTTTACCATCGATCGCTTTGATTAACTGTAATTGAGCATTTATATCAGCTTTCAACAGGATTAGTTGTCGGTTGTCCATAAAATTCCTTCTTCCCGAATTCGGTGGGCAAAATGACAGTTTTTCAGCAGAATAATATCCACCTCTCTCCCCAGATAATAGGACAGAATACTAATAGCCTCAAAGTGCAGTGCGGGATTGATATTTTCGACGGCAATATCCACATCAGAACCGGGGTGAAATTTATAGGGACGAGTCACGGAGCCAAAGATATAAGCTCGATTAATTCCGTATTTTACAGCATTTTCATGAAGCCATTGTTGAGTTTTCGCCAGCAGGGTTTGTCTTTGCTGTTCTCTTTGAATATCTTTTTCTTTGAGGATTTTATCGAGTTCTGGGGTAGGAAAAGCGCTCATGGGCTTATTTTACCATTGAGTTTAAGTAAGTGGTTCTAATTAAATAGAAGATAGATTGTGCCTTCGATCCCCCCTAACCTTGATCAGGGGGGTGCCGAACTGTTTGGTACTTTATTGATGACGACAATGCCCAATTAGCAAAGGTTTGAGCTATTACCACTACCATAAAATCACTACCTATCTTGATTTAGAGGATTTTTTCTAAACCGTAAACGAGGGATTGCAGCTGAGTAACTTTGCGGATAGAGAGGAGAACCCCCGGCATATAACAGGAGCGATCGCTGGTATCATGACGAAGGGTATAGATTTCCCCGGGGGAACCGAAAATGACTTCTTGGTGGGCAATTAAACCGGGTAAACGCACGCTATGAATACGGATGTTCTCAGCAGTTAAACCGCCTCTAGCGCCGGGGATAGTTTCTTTTTCGGAAACTTGGGCAGGATTAAAGGTTTTACCTAATTCTGCCAGTAATTCGGCGGTTTTGAGCGCCGTTCCACTGGGTGCGTCTGCTTTTTGATTGTGATGCAGTTCGATAATTTCCAGATGATCAAAGTAGCGGGATGCTTGCAGGGCAGCCTGTTGTAGTAAAACCATGCCAAGGGAAAAATTGGGGATAACTAAACAGCCGGTGCTGGCTTTTTCGGCAAATTCGGCTAAATCTTGTAGTTGTGCCGGCGATAATCCCGTAGTTCCCACCACGGGACGCACTCCATAGGCGATCGCACTGCGGGTATTGTCATAAACACCGTCGGGATGGGTAAAATCCACCATCACCCCTTGCACTTTTTCCTGAGTTGCCAGGACTAAAACACTCTGCAAATCCTCGAGAATCGGCACTTCTAGGGGTTCACAACCGGCCACTTCCCCCACATCTTGACCTCGAAAAGCTGGATTTCGATCCACTGCACCCACTAAGATCATATCGTCGGCACGAGCAACGGCTTTAATGACTTCCCGTCCCATTTTGCCGGCTGCACCGTTGACAACTACGGGAATCGGGCCTCTATTTTCGGTCATGGTTAATTATTCTCCTTATATATAACCTGAGTTCGGGATAAGAAAAGGGAGAAGTGATCTGCTGAAAAACAGAAAACCATTCAGCCACCTTGCCCTAGAGTTAGTATAGATGCTTTATTCTGTCCTGTCGATGATTTTTGCCAATAATTTGCACCTCAATGCTCAAAAAGCTTACTTGCTTATGGACTGAAGACTCGACAACGAAAAATAAGCTTATGTCTGGGGGAAATTATGACGATTTTAATCGCTTTTCATACGGCGGATTCAGGCTCAGTCTGGTACATCTTCTCAGTGGAAAGGCTTATCCAATAATACTAAATCCGGTTATTAAAAACTGATTATTTAGGGTTTGCTGAATAATGGTAAAACCCTTTTAAAATAAGGCTTTTGACCTGTTAAAATCCGATGTTCATGCTGCGAAAATCGGATTGGGACCATCAAAAACCTTGCATTATCCTTATTATAGTACATAAGTTGGTACAAAAAAGAGAGGGCAACAAAGCCTGAAACTCCCGACGACCGGCTACTGACGACCGGCTACTGACTCCTAACCCCACCAACAAACTTTTTGCCGCAAACCCTATTTAGACCATGTAGCTGAATACTGGAGCGATGCTTGTGCCAATTTACCCAGTTATCAGCACTTTGTTGAGTGGATTCCTGTAACTTTGATTCCTTTTTGCCTCTATCTCAAACATTGCTGCTGATGCGTTTCAAATTTGAATTGGCGTACCAAGATTGGCCATCTCAAAACTTTGAAAACCGCAAAAGCCCTCAATTTTTAGGGATTGTAACATGAGTGATTACCCCGGATTTTCAGTTCTTAAATCTAGTTTATCTCAACCCCAGAAAACACCTCAATTAATGACAGAGCAGCACCAGGGCGATACCGATACCCAAACTTAAACCGACCAGCACTTGAAAAGGAGTATGACCAATTAATTCCTTTAAACGTTCCTCGTTAAATTCCTTGCCCTCCTGGAACATTTCATCGATAATTTGATTGAGAATCCGGGCCTGTTTTCCTGCTGCCTGACGCACTCCAGCCGCATCATACATAACAATAACCGCAAAAAGCGCCGCAATCGCAAATTCGGGACTAGACCAACCCATCTGTAATCCTACCCCAGTCGCCAAGGCCCCCACCAGCGCCGAGTGAGCGCTAGGCATTCCTCCCGACGAGACTAGATAGCGCAGACTCACCTTACCATCGCGGATTAACTCAATCAGCGCTTTTAGTCCCTGGGCAGTGAAACAAGCTAAAAGAGAGACTAGCAGTATTTGATTGTGTAACACCTGCTCGAAGTCCTGCATAATCTCATTCGTTTAATTTAATTTTTACGATTAACAATATACTCGGCGATGGCCCGTAAAGGTTCAGCGGCCTCATCGTAGCTACTCAATTCACCGATGGCACTGTCTATTAACTGTTGAGCTTGCTGGCGGGACCCTTCTATCCCCCAGAGACTGGGATAGGTGGCTTTTTGTGCCTGTAGATCCTTACCGGCGGTTTTACCTAATTCCTCCTTTGTCGCCGTGATATCGAGAACATCATCGATAATTTGGAAAGCCAAGCCAATATTTTGGGCATAGCGGGCTAATTTAGCTATATCTTCCCCTTTTGCCCCCGCTAAAACTGCCCCCGACACCACAGAAGTCTCCAACAGGGCCCCCGTTTTCTGAGTATGGATAAAACCGAGAGTTTCTGCCGAAATATCGGGTTTTCCTTCGGATTCCAAGTCTAAAACCTGACCTCCCACCAAACCCGCTGCCCCGACAGTGCGACCTAAACGGGCAATTACCTCTAAAATCTGTACAGGAGGTACATTACGAGTCTGGGTAGCCACATACTCGAAAGCGTAGGCCAGGAGACCATCCCCAGCTAAAATAGCGATATCTTCGCCAAAAACCTTATGATTGGTTAATTTCCCGCGTCGGTAATCATCGTTATCCATGGCGGGTAAATCGTCATGAATTAATGACATAGTGTGAATCATTTCTAGGGCGCAAGCGGTGGGTAAAGCCATCTCTAGGGAACCCCCCATCAATTCACAGGTAGCCAGACATAAAATCGGCCGCAGCCGTTTGCCACCGGCGAGGAGAGAATAGCGCATCGCCTCGTAGATTTTGGCAGGATTGCCGATAACTAAAGAGCTATCTAAAGCTGACTCGACAATTAACCGCTTTTCCTCTAGATAGGAAGCCAGAGAAAAGCTCTCGTTTTTCCTCACTTCTACCCCTTGTTCGCCCCTAGTAACCATGTCTTTTTGTCTTGAACCGACTGCTTTTAAAACTATATCAGGAAACTCCACCTCGATCGGAATTAAACTGACCGCTCCCTTGTCCCCTAAGCTGTTGACTGTCTAAATTACGCCTTCAGACTGCATGGGAGTGCCAGAATTGACATTCTGAACACTTGTACTACATTTTCCCAGACGGAGAGGGTCTAATTTTCTTTTCTGATGCCTATTTTCTCTTTTAACCTGAAAAAATACCTCCCTCAGCAGCCCAGTCTAGGGATTAGCGAAAAACGGGCGATACAATTGAATTTCGCCGCAGTTATCATCGGAGATGCTAAAGTTTTGATGATTCGGTCAAACTTCCGTTTTCTTAGCTTGCAGTTTAGAAATTTCTCGATTAGCCTAGAAGTAGGATTATCCTAGGAATATATTGTATGCTGCCAGGGCAAATTTTAGGCGATCGATACCAAATTCAAAGTCAGTTAGGTAAACAAACCGGAAGACGCACTTTTCTCGCCCAAGATCTAAAAACGGGTACTACTGTTGTCGTCAAATTATTAATCTTCAGTCCCGATTTTGAATGGACAGATTTAAAACTCTTTGAACGGGAGGCCGAAACTCTTAAACATCTAGATTGTCGCTCGATTCCTGAATATATCGACTATTTTGAAGTTCGCACCGATACCTATCAAGGTTTTGCCCTTGTTCAGAGTTATATCGAGGCTAAATCTCTCAAGGAACAGATAGAAAATGGTCGCAAATTTAGTGAATCAGACCTGCAAGAATTAGCTAAATCTATCCTAGGTATTTTAATTTATCTCCATGGACTTAACCCGCCAATTATCCACCGGGATTTGAAACCTAGTAATATTTTACTAAAAGATCGATCGGGCCATAGTATCGGCAATGTCTATTTAATTGATTTTGGTTCTGTCCAGACTGTTGCTCAACAGGAACAGGCCACTTTAACTATCGTCGGAACCTACGGTTATATGCCCCCCGAACAATTCGGTGGTCGCACCGTTGCCGCTTCTGATTTATACAGTTTAGGAGCGACTTTAATCTATCTAGCTACAGGCATTCATCCCGCAGATTTACCCCAAAAAGATGGCAAGATTCAATTAAATAATTTAGCCAATTTAAGCCCTGCTTTTGTTCATTGGTTAGGGCAATTACTTGAACCTAGTCTCGAGAAAAGGTTTATTTCAGCACAAGCAGCAAATCAAGCTTTAAATACTCTCCACGAAATTCAATTAACTTCCTCGAACCTTGAAAAACCCGCAGGGAGTCGGGTACAGTTGCAAAAAAGCGAGGAGAAAATTAAAATATCTTTACCTCCCGAAGGTTTTACCCCTAAATTAATTTTTTTTGGAGCCTTTGCCATCGCTTGGAACGCTTTTTTATTATTATGGACAGGAGGAGCCGTTTCTACTCCTCTGTGGATGAGTTGGTTTTTTCTGCTCTTTTCCTTTTCCGTGCCTTTTTGGTTTGTAGGTTTAGGACTGCTTTACCAGATTATTTATTGTCTCAAAGGGGAGGAAATTATCACTATTGATAGTCAAGAAATTGTTGCCATTCAGCGAATTTGGGGTTTGACACTTCCGGGCAAAAAGAAAATGGCACGGGAACATATTAATAAACTGGTGAAAGCTGATAGTTATCATAGCAAAGATGGTGATGGCGATCGAGTTTATGTGCCGATGGCTTTAACTATTTGGGCGGGGACTAAAGAATATACTATTAGCAGTAAAACAAAAGAATATCTGAGTCAACCCGAAATTGAATGGTTAGCAGCGGAATTGAGTCAATGGTTAGGAATACCAATTACTAATAAGTAGCCGGTTGCAATCAGCTTTTTTCTCCCTTCTCCCCTCTCCCTTCTCCCTTCTCCGTTCTCCCCCACTGATTACTGATTACTGCTTACTGATAACTGAAAAATCTCCCCACTTCCCCACTGATTACTGTTTACTGCTTACTGATAACTGAAAAATCTCCCCTCTCCCCACTTCCCACCCCCTGATATGGACGAACTGTCTGTGAGCGGTGTAAAATTTTATGAAGAGTCTCGGCTTTTTTCTCCCTTTTCCTGAGAAATCCCCCAGAGCCAGTGACTAAGATCAAAATTGTGCATCCCATCGATAATTAAGTTTATGAGCGCCACTATTACCGTAGAAAAACGCAAATTAGAAAAACCCCCTTTAGAACTGCATTATCTCGGCGATCGAGTCCTGCGTCAACCGGCCAAGCGGATTGCTAAAGTCGATGACAGCATCCGCCAATTAGCCAGAGAAATGCTGCAAACTATGTATAGTTCCAATGGTATCGGTTTAGCGGCTCCGCAAGTGGCAGTCAATAAACAATTGATTGTCATCGATTGTGAACACGATAAACCCGAAAATCCGCCCCTAATTCTGATTAATCCCCAAATTATCGGTTATAGTCGGGAATTGTGCAAAGCGGAAGAGGGTTGTTTGAGTATTCCCGATGTGTTTTTAGATGTCATCCGTCCCCAAGCGATCGAAGTGAGTTATAAAGATGAACAGGGGAAACCGCGAAAACTGCAAGCTAACGGTTTACTAGCGCGGGTAATTCAACACGAAATGGACCATCTTAATGGTGTCATGTTCGTGGACAGAGTAGATAACGATTTGGCACTCAATGAAGAATTAAAAAAACACGGTTTTTCCGTGCAAGCGGTGAAACCGGTCGAGAAAGTGACAAAATAAAGGCATTAGTTAATTTAGGTGAGGAGTGAAGATGACCCCGAAAAGCGGCGTTTTATTGTTATTATCCTGTATTGCAGCGATCGCTGGTGTGGGTTGTGTCTTTGAAATTAGTTCGGGAGAACCGGATTTAGGCAATACCACCACTGGCCTAATTCTAGCGGCAAGTGTGCCACTAACAGCCCTATTTTTTTGGGCGGCGGTTAAAGACACGAGAGCCAATTACAAATAGAATAACTTCCCCTCGGTTGCAGAAGAGAGAATTTATTTCTCTCTTTTGTTTGTTTTAACTACAGGACAAATTGCCAGAAAAAGTTACTACTTTTGAGGACTTTAAGTAGCTGGTTATAATTAAATTAAAAATAGTTTTTAGGTTCGATACCCCCTTAGTACTAGGGTTGATTCATAGTAGGGTTGATTCATGAATCAACCCTACCCTTAGTCCCCCGTTGATAAGGGTGGTGTCTGATAATTTTTAACGCCTACCTACTTATCATCTTTCATGACAATCAATTATCTGCCGATCGGTGAAAATCTGATTAGGTAAAGATTTCCCCCCTCTCTCCTCTATCCGCAATCTAGAATGATAAAATAGGTGAAGTTCAAAGCATCATTCATTAGCTATGACCACAACCTACAAAGTAGAAATTTCCCATTTAGGAACAACACAAACGATCGAAGTTAGGGAAGATCAAACTATACTAAAGGCAGCCTACGATGCGGGGATTGACTTACCCAGTTCTTGCAATGCGGGCGTATGTACTACCTGCGCCGCTCAACTTTCCCAGGGTAGCGTCGAACAAGGAGAGGGCATGGGATTATCCCCCGACCTGCAAAAAGAAGGCTATGCTTTGTTATGTGTGGCCTATCCTCGCTCGGATATTAAACTGGAATCTGGCAAGGAAGAAGTAGTTTATCAACGTCAATTCGGGAAACCCTAGGACAAACTGGGGTTAAGATGACAAATTTTCGGGGGTTTCCCCCCAAAAAACCAGATTTTGAGCCAATAGAACCAGCAAACCCTAACTAATAGCTGAATGCTGACTACTCAGGGAAAACTTTTCCTCTCTACCCTTAAGGGCCGCTTTCATGAAACCAGAAAAGAGAGGATGAGCTTTATTGGGACGAGAGCGAAATTCGGGGTGAAATTGGGTAGCAATAAAGAAAGGATGTTTTGGTAGTTCGATAATTTCCACCAAACGACCATCAGGAGAAGTGCCACTCACCAGATAACCAGTCTCGAAAAAGAGACTACGATAGGCATTATTAAACTCGTAACGGTGACGATGGCGCTCATAGATAACCTCTTGACCGTAGAGGGAGAAAGCCAGACTATCGGGATTTAAACGGCAGGGATAGAGACCTAAGCGCATTGTTCCCCCTAAATCCACCACATCTGCCTGTTCTGGCAGTAAATTAATCACTGGATTGGGTGTATCCTCTTCAAATTCGGAACTATTGGCCCTTTCTAATCGGGCCACATTGCGACCCCATTCGATAATCGAACACTGCATCCCTAAACAGAGACCCAAGAAAGGAATATTATTGACCCTAGCATACTCGATCGCCTTAATTTTGCCATCCACACCCCTAATACCAAAACCACCGGGTACAACAATACCGTCAACACCGCTTAAATGAGCTTCGGCCGAATCGTTATCCACATCTTCAGCACTTACCCAACGCAATTCTATCTCGCTATCAAGGGCAATAGCAGCGTGTTTCAAGGCCTCTACCACCGAGAGATAAGCGTCCCCCAATTGCACATATTTACCAACGATAGCTATCTCTAATTTTTGACTAGGGGATTGCATCTGTCGGATGAGATTTTCCCACTCCTCCAGATGGGGGTATCGGGGACCCAGGTTTAATAATTCTAGGGTTTGTTGCGCTAATCCCTCTTTTTCCAGATTGAGAGGAACTTCGTAGATACTGCTGGCATCCTGAGCAGTAATCACCGATTCCACCGGCACATCACAGAAAGCTGAGAGTTTTTCTTTTAACCCCGGTTGTAGGGGTAGATGACAACGACAGACTAACACATCCGGTTGAATGCCGATCGATCTTAATTCCTTGACCGAGTGTTGCGTCGGTTTAGTTTTCATCTCCTTAGCGGCCGGAATCCAAGGAATTAGGGTAACGTGCATATAAACCACGTTATTTCGACCTACATCCTTCCTAAATTGCCTAATTGCTTCTAAAAAAGGCAAAGATTCGATGTCTCCCACCGTACCACCAATTTCTGTGATGACAATATCGGGGTTGGTATCTTTGGCCACCCGGAGAATCCTTTCCTTGATTTCGTTGGTAATATGGGGAATTACCTGCACGGTTCCCCCCATATAAGCACCACGGCGCTCTTTATTCAATACCGCTTGATAAATCGAGCCAGTAGTCACGCTATTGAGACGGGAGAGTTCCGTATCGGTAAAACGTTCGTAGTGGCCAAGGTCGAGGTCGGTTTCGGCCCCATCATCGGTGACAAATACCTCTCCGTGTTGAAAAGGACTCATCGTACCCGGATCCACGTTGATATAGGGGTCTAATTTCAGAATTGAGACGGAATAATCCCGACTTTTCAACAATCTTCCCAAACTAGCGGCGACAATTCCTTTCCCAATACTGGAGACAACTCCCCCGGTGACAAAGACAAATTTACTCATAAAATTTTTCCTGCGATCAATTATACCTAGCAAGGGGTGAGAGTTTTCGGGATGGGGCGGTGTCATTTTCCCAGATTTCATCGAAAATTTGGGTCTGAAACCCCGTCGTTCTACGACGGCTTTACCGTCAGATTTTAGCGCATTTACACGATATATGCTAGAATGCGAGATATGGAAAAAGCCTATTCTTACCGATTTTACCCAACACCAACACAAGAGTCGCTATTGCGGCGCACATTGGGCTGTGTAAGATTAGTTTACAACAAAGCTCTGCACGAACGAACACAAGCTTGGTATGAAAGACAAGAAAGAGTAGGATATACTGAAACTTCTTCAATGTTGACCGATTGGAAAAAACAAGAAGAATTAGACTTTTTAAACGAAGTTAGCTGTGTACCTTTACCACAAGGGTTAAGACACCTACAAACAGCTTTCACTAATTTCTTGGCTGGTCGTACTAAGTATCCTAACTTTAAGAAAAAACATCAAGGAGGAAGTGCCGAATTTACCAAATCTGCTTTTAAATTTAAAGACAGACAAATCTATTTAGCTAAATGCACAGAACCTTTACCTATTCGATGGTCAAGACAAATACCAGAAAGCTGTG
>NZ_JASJFB010000169.1:0-2366 GCF_030065455.1 Microcystis sp. M53602_WE12
AACCTTTATAGAGACAGACATTGCCGCAATTTTTGTCAATTGTTTGCGATCTGGAGCGAACTAATCAATTAAATCTCTTGCCAGATAAGGATTGAGTCGATTTATGCCCCCCTATCGAACCATAACAAGTCCCGAAGAGCCTTATTCTTGCTCATTGGCAGTTATTAAAAAAACAATATCCGAGCCGTTATCTAGTCATCGCTACTACCAATGTCAAACATTTTCAGGGATTCGCAGAAGCTTTAAATTGGCAAGATGTTAACCTATAACAGCTTTGATCTTGAGCATTTTTTCACTTTAACTACTTAGTCTTATGCAGTTTATTGATCGCGCCGAAATAGAAGTAGAAGGGGGTAAGGGAGGTGATGGAATTGTCGCTTTCCGTCGGGAAAAATACGTCCCCGCCGGCGGTCCGGCCGGCGGTAATGGGGGAAAAGGTGGTTCGGTGATTTTCGTGGCCACTCAGAACCTGCAAACCCTGCTAGATTTCCAGTATAGTCGCTATTTTAAGGCCGATGACGGTAAACGGGGCGGCCCGAACAACTGCACCGGATCCAACGGTAGCGATCGCATTATTAAAGTTCCCTGTGGTACAGTGGTTTACGATCTCGATAGCGAGGAAATTATCGGCGATTTGGTCACTCCCGAACAGACTTTAATCGTGGCTGCCGGGGGAAAAGGGGGATTAGGCAACCGCCACTTTTTAAGTAATAATAATCGCGCACCCGAATACGCTTTACCCGGTTTAGAGGGAGAAAAACGCCATTTACGCCTAGAATTGAAGTTATTAGCGGAAGTGGGCATTATCGGGCTGCCCAATGCGGGAAAATCCACCCTAATCTCGGCCGTTTCCTCTGCTCGTCCCAAAATCGCCGATTATCCCTTTACGACTCTCATTCCTAACTTGGGAGTGGTACGCAAACCCACGGGAGATGGGACGGTATTCGCCGATATTCCAGGATTAATCGAGGGAGCGCACCGAGGAATCGGCCTAGGACATGAATTTTTACGCCATATCGAACGCACACGCCTGTTAATTCATCTTGTCTCCTTGACAGCAGAAGACCCGATCGCCGATTATCAAATTATCCAAGGGGAATTAGCCGCCTATGGTCGGGAATTGGAAAAGCGATCGCAAATACTGGTTTTCAACAAAATTGATGCTGTGGACGAGGAAACGATAGATAACTATCAAAAGCAGTTTGCTAAAATAACTAATGCCGAGATTTTGACTATTTCCGCCGTGACAGGAGCCGGATTAACCACTCTACTCGCCAAAGTTTGGCAGCAATTAGAGCAACTGGAGAGGGTCGAGGATGAAACCCCTTCCCTGTTTTCCTAAAATCGCTCGTTAGTTGTTGAGCTGCCGGGGTGCGGGTGGTCGGCGATTGCTCGGTCTTCTTTCCGTACCTTCAAAGTTACCATTAGAACGACGGGTGCGGCGCTGTTCAGCTTCATTTTCGGCCGCATAGACTTCTAGATAAAGAGAGCGACCCACACTCGCGGCCGCCATTTCTAGGGTAGTTCTAATCGCCTGTAAATTGCGTCCTCCCCGGCCGTAAACTTTGCCTTTATCGGCATCATCGAAGGCTACACGCACCCAAAGACGTTCATTTTCCTTACAGCGCTCGATATCCAATCTCAGACTGGCCGGCTCTTCCAAAAACGGCTCGATAATAAATTTCACCAGTTCGAGATAATTGGGGGTACTAGGCATTGATTTTCTCGAAAATTTTCTGTTTGGTGAGAATGCTGCGCACGGTGTCCGTCGGTTGCGCTCCTTGTTGTAAGCGTCGGATGATTCCTTCCTCATCCAGACGCACTTCATCGGTACGGGGATTGTAAAATCCTAATTCCTCTAGGGGACGACCATCGCGACGACTGGTGCTAACGGCCGCAACGATACGATAACTGGCTTCGCGTTTTTTACCAAAGCGTTTTAGACGTAATTTGATCATGGTTACTCAAAAATTCTCCTTTCAGATTCTAACTCATCCCGGTGGTATTTCCACAAGTGGCGATCGAGGAAACGGTCGGCAGCCATTGGCTATTATTGAAAATAACGCCGATATCTTAATGGTGAGGTACAAAGTTGAAGTGTGTTAGTTTTGGCTAACACACCCGAAATTAAGATTAAATTAAACCTCTTGCATAATTAATTTTTGAGGGTTCAAAAACGTCAAAAATAAGGATTAAATCGCATAAAATATGTAAATAGGGTCTGCTGAAAAAGTTTTTCCTGGGGGTAGGATTCAGGAGTCAGGAGTCAGTAGCCAGTCGTTTCAGGCTTTGTTGCCCTTGTTTTGTGTACCAAGCGATGTACTACAAGAAGGATAATGCAAGGTTTTTGAAAGTCCCAATCCTAT
>NZ_JASJFB010000126.1:0-2423 GCF_030065455.1 Microcystis sp. M53602_WE12
GGATTTATTGATACTTATCTCAATCTAAATCCTGCCGAAGAGATACAATTTCAAGAAGAGATTAGCACATTTAGTCAACCCGTACAGGAGGGAGTTATGCAAATTACCACCAGTTGGATGCGTCAAGGTATCGAACAAGGTATCGAACAAGGTATTGAACGCGGTATTGAACGCGGTATTGAACGCGGTATCGAACGCGAAAAGACATTGATTCTTCGTCAACTTAAACGCAAGTTAGGGGAGATTAATCCTGCATTAGAAACTAAAATTATGGAGTTAAGTATTGATGATGTCGAAGCATTAGGAGAAGCTTTATTCGACTTCTCTGCGGTTGAAGATTTAATCAATTGGTTAAATACTTTAACTGCCTAGCTTTGACGTTAGCGATCGCCTTTTGGAGAAAACGAGTTTCTTTAAGAAACCCGTTTTCTGCGTAAGTACAGTATATCACAAAAATTGCTTTGGTGGTTCAAGAGAACTGATAACTGATAACTGAAATGAATAACCCAAATACTGATTTTGATACTCCTTGGAAAGATGTCTTAGAAATCTACTTTGAAGACTTTGTTTCCTTCTTTTTTCCTCAAGCTCACGCGGGTATTGATTGGAATCAAGGCTTTGAATTTCTCGACAAAGAACTTCAACAAGTGGTGCGGGATGCTGAGTTAGGCAAACGTCTCGTCGATAAGTTGGTGAAAATTTATCGTCTTGCGGGAGAAGAGACCTGGGTTTTAATCCACATAGAAATCCAGGGTCAGCGAGAAATTGACTTTGCTGAACGGATGTTTGTCTATTACTACCGCATTTATGATCGTTACAGGCGTTCAGTAGCGAGTTTGGCAGTTTTAGGTGATGATAATGCTTCTTGGCGACCCAATCAATTTGAGCGTGAGTTATTTGATTGTCAAGTGAGTTTTCGCTTTCCGGTCGTCAAGTTGCTAGAATTTAAGCAGCAGTGGTCAGCTTTAGCAGCCAGCCGCAATCCTTTTGCTACAGTCGTGATGGCGCATCTCCAAGCTTTAGAAACTCGGCAAAACCGAAAAAAGCGCAAGGAAGCGAAATTAGCATTAACTAAACGGTTGTACGAACAGGGTTATCAACGAGAGGATATTCTCAACCTCTTTAAGTTTATCGATTGGCTGATGAGCTTACCCACTGAATTAGAACAGGAGTTTCAACAGGAATTAAATCAGTACGAGGAGGAAAAAAGAATGCCTTATATTACCAGTGTTGAAAGAATGGGAATGGAAAAAGGGATGAGAGAATCTGTCATTGATGCCCTTGAGATTCGGTTTGAGAATGTGCCTTCTGAACTGGTTGATGAGATTAGCCAAATTCAAGACACTTCTCTTCTGAAAAATCTCCACAGACAAGCGATTACTCTTGACTCAATCTCAGATTTTCAGGACTATTTAAATCAGTTAATCAAACCTGAATAATTCTGGTTTGTCCCCCAGCTTACCCTCAATATCAAGAAAACGGGTTTCTTCAAGAAACCCGTTTTCTGGATTTCTGATGATCGCCTGTTGGGAAAAATTTGTAGCGTATTATACAGACTTATCCGGTGCGTTACGCTAACGCTAACACACCCTAAGAGTGAGCTAACCCGCTCCACTTTTGTCCACTTTTATTGATTTAATGTCCACTTTTACTGTAAGTCTTGTCAAGTAACCTTAAACTTGTTAGAATCAAAAAGTTATTATTTTCTGGTAGTCATTCATCGCTCAGATTAGTTAAGATGATATTACATGACTAATAATATTGACCATGATCGCTTATTTAAGGAGTTAATCTCCACCTTTTTTGTCGAATTTATTGAGTTATTTTTTCCTCAAGTAATGGATTATTTAGATAGGGACTCGATTACTTTTTTAGACAAAGAAGTATTTACCGATGTCACGGAAGGAGAAAGGTATGAAAGCGACTTAGTAGCACAAGTTAGGTTTCGCGGAAAAGAATCTTTTTTTCTGATTCATCTGGAGGCGCAGCAAAGTTCCCGCCTGGGGTTTAACCGGCGAATGTTTACTTATTTTGCTCGCTTTCATGAGAAATTTGTCTTACCGATTTATCCGATTGTAATTTTTTCTTATTCAAAGCCAAAAAGAGCAGCGATTAGTCAGTATGTGGTCGATTTTCCCGATTTTAAAGTCTTAGAATTTAACTATCAAGTCGTGCAGTTAAATCGATTAAATTGGCGAGATTTTCTCAATCAGCCAAATCCGGTTGCTTCAGCTTTGATGGCTAAGATGAACATTGCCGAGAAAGAGCGAGCCAAAGTTAAAGCGGAATGTCTGCGCTTGTTAATTACTTTAAGGTTAAATCCTGCGAAAATGGAATTAATTTCTGGATTTATTGATACTTATCTCAATCTAAATCCGGTCGAAGAGATACAATTTCAAGAAGAGATTAGCACATTTAGTCAA
>NZ_JASJFB010000588.1:0-1246 GCF_030065455.1 Microcystis sp. M53602_WE12
TAGGTAGGCACAATTATTTGTAGGATGGGTTAGCGGTAGCGTAACCCATGCGGGCGTTGGGTTTCATGCTTCAACCCAACCTACGTTCATTTTATATTTAATTCCACCCACCCACTTAGATGTTAAAAATTGTCAGATACTCCCCTTATAAAGGGGGGATTAAGGGGGGATATACTTACTTGTTAACTAAATAGAACAATTAGCAGTCAAATACAATAATAATTTTTACTTTTTACTTAATCGATCATGCTCAAACAGATACGGAAACTACTTATCAATTTTGGTCAACAATGGCGCGATGAAGATTTCATGAAGTCGATTCATATCATCGAAAACATAGTTTCTAAGGTTTTATCCGTAGCCTTAATTGTTGTTATTATTGTTTCTCTTTATGATTTAGTAGTTATCCTAATCAAAGACCTATTTACTACGGAACCCGTCGGTTTTTTTAGTAAAACTTTAATTGAAATCTTCGGATTATTTCTCAATATTTTGATCGCTTTAGAGTTATTAGAAAACGTCACTGCTTACTTAAGAAAACACATCGTACAGGTTGAATTAGTCGTAGTTACGGCTTTAATTGCCATCTCTCGAAAAATTATTATTTTTGATCCCAATAAATACAGTAAAGATGATTTAATTGCCCTCACCGTGGGAACCTTAGCTTTAG
Organism: Microcystis sp. M53602_WE12; assembly: GCF_030065455.1. Taxonomy (NCBI): domain Bacteria; kingdom Bacillati; phylum Cyanobacteriota; class Cyanophyceae; order Chroococcales; family Microcystaceae; genus Microcystis; species Microcystis sp. M53602_WE12. Next base: position 671 of record NZ_JASJFB010000588.1, read on the forward strand.
CGGCAAGTTATTGGTTAATCAGAAAAGTTAATCGCGATAATCGTTCTTGAATTAAGGGAAAGGGATAGATTTTCTAAATCTATCCCTTCTAAATAGGGTTTGCGGCAAAAAGTAGGGGCGAAGCATTCGGATAGGAAATCTAGGGTTTCAGCGATAGGTTATGCCCGAATGCTTCGCCCCTACAGGACGCGGGCCGATGAAGATGTAAGGTTTTGAAACATGATTCTCTCAAAATCTTGCACCTGTTTCGCTCGTAAAGCCCCAAAACCCTTACTTTGCCTACATTTCACATTTATTCAGCCAGCCCTAGGGCTGGCTGAATAAATCTAAAAACATTGTTCGATAATACTTTGAGACCTTTTTGAAATCCAAAAGTACCAGCCATTGGAGTGAGCGGGGGGAAAATTCCTGGACTTTTTCCCTGAAAATTAGGTAATTGACCACCTGAAAATGGGTAAAACCCTACACCCTACACCCCACACCCCACACCCTGCCCCCAGGAAAAACTTTTTGCCGCAAACCCTATTTACCGAAATTTTGGGTTAAAGCCCCGTCCTTTTAGGACGGCTTTTTAAA
>NZ_JASJFB010000224.1:0-5907 GCF_030065455.1 Microcystis sp. M53602_WE12
AAATAACCAAATAGAGCATTTAATTGATTAATGCTCATTCTTAATTCTCCTGACTACTGACTACTGGCTCGGAGACTCCTCACCTAAAGGAAGATTTTTGATTTTTGCAAGAGGTCTAATAGAACGGCAAACTTTGAGCAGGAATAACTGAATAAGCCGCAAGCTTGTTAGAGTATTGAGAGTAATTTTGAGCGAGCGATGATACTACAGCCTTTCCTTTCTTCCGCTTGGAGTTTTAACATTTCCCTGTTAGCCTCGGCAGCTACAGCCGAAACTGCTGATAGTGCCTTAGTTTTAGCCTGCGTGCTGCTGAGTTTGACCGTTATTTATTTCGCCTGTAAACTGGGGGGAGAAATATGCGTGCGATTGAACTTGCCTCCCGTGTTAGGAGAATTAGTCGGTGGCGTGATTATCGGGGTTTCTGCCCTAAAATTACTGGTTTTTCCGGAAGGAGGAGCGGGATTCGAGGATTCTCTCCTAATTCACTTCCTACAATCCACTTCCCCCCTCACCCCGGAGCAATCTCCCGCCGTTTTTAGTGCTGCCAGTGAGGTGATTTCCGTCCTCTCGGAATTGGGGGTAATTATCCTGCTGTTCGAGATTGGTTTAGAGTCAGACTTACAGGAATTAATTCGCGTCGGTCCACAGGCAGCTGCTGTCGCAGTGGTAGGGGTTGCGGTTCCCTTTTTGGTGGGTACTTTGGGTTTAATCTATATCTTTCATCTGGCCACCATTCCCGCTATTTTTGCCGGGGCGGCTTTAACCGCTACCAGTATCGGCATTACCGCCAAGGTTTTAGCAGAAATAGGGCAGTTATCGGCGAAAGAAGGTCAAATTATCATCGGGGCAGCGGTTCTCGATGATATTCTCGGTATTATCGTCCTCGCTGTCGTTGCTTCTTTGGTGAAGACTGGAGAAGTGCAAATTAGCAAAGTAATTTATTTAGTTATTAGTTCTAGCGCTTTTGTAATCGGGGCGATCCTGATCGGTCGTTTTTTAAGCCCCTTTTACGTTCAATTAGTTAATAGCATGAAAACTAGGGGACAATTGCTCTTAGTTTCCCTGATTTTCGCCTTTATTCTTGCTTATATTGCCCAAGTTATCCAATTAGAAGCGATTCTCGGTTCCTTTGCTGCGGGCCTGGTTCTAGGGGAAACGGAAAAGCGATCGGAATTGGCAGAACAAGTGTTCCCGATCGCCGATTTATTTGTACCGATATTTTTCGTCTGTGTGGGGGCAAAAACCGATTTAAGTGTCCTTAATCCCGCTATTCCCACTAATCGAGAAGGATTAGTCTTGGCCGCTTTCTTAATTGTCGTCGCTATTTTGGGTAAAGTGGTGACGGGGTTAGCCGTTTTCAGCAAGGAAAAACTCAATCGCTTGGCGATCGGAGTTGGCATGATTCCCCGGGGTGAAGTGGGTTTAGTCTTTGCCGGAGTCGGGGCTGCTAGTGGCGCTTTATCCCCCGCTGCCGATGCGGCCATTATTATGATGGTGATCTTGACTACCTTTATCGCTCCGCCCCTGTTAAGGTTAGTATTTAAAGAACCTACCGCCAGCCCTCAATCAGTGAGCAGTGAGCAGTGACCAGTGACCAGTGGCAGTGTTAAGTTACCAGTAGCAGTGTTAAGTGGCACTAACAGTGCCGTCTTTTCATTGATAACAAGGGCCGAATCTAAATCCTAATTTGTTAAGCTAAAAGCTTTGATGGACTTAGTTTCTAACCTTATTTTTAGGTAGGAGAATTGCCAGATTCTTTTTTGGAGCCTCTTGCCTATTACCTTCAGAAGCTGATAACTGATGACTGATAACTGATGACTGATAACTGATAACTGATAACTGATAACTGATCAGAAACATAGCAGACCATGCCAACGTCCCATAAGCTTGTTTTTATTGATAGTCATTCTCAGAGCATTAACGGAGCTATGGATGGCCAAAAATCGACAAAATAGTCCATTTTTACCGAAAAAAGGTAATTGATAACTGAGCAACGGGAGCATCGATCGTGAGATTTCATTGGTTATTCCTAAGCGCATTAACTTGGTTGCTGGTGGCAGCCCCTGCTTGGGCAGGCAAGCTCGTCTTTTGGCGATTCGACACCAATGAGAATCGTCTGGTGTTCACCACCGACAATCGAGTGCAACCGCGAGCGCAAATGATCACTAACCCCACCAGGATCGTGATCGATCTGCCCGGGATCAAGTTAGGGCAACCCAATATTAACCGGCCCATTGGCAATATCGTCAGAAGTGTCCGTATCGGTCAATTTGATGCGGAAACTACCCGTTTAGTGATTGAATTGGCCCCAGGCTACACCTTTGATCCTCAACAGGTAAAAATTCGCGGAATTTCGCCCACCCAATGGACAGTGGAATTGCCAGAACCCCAACCAATTAGGGAGGAAACGCAACCACCCGTCACCCCTGACCCCACACCTCCCCCCGATCGCGGTTCCACCCGTCCCACTCCCCCACCTCCAGTTAGCCGGACGGACAACAACGATGATTTTCAGGTCACTCGCAATGGTCTTTTTGTCCGTTTAGAGCAAAATGGTGATGAGCGATCGATCCGCAGTCAACGCAGCCGGGACGGCAAAAAAATCGAATTTGAATTACCCGGGGCCACTTTACCCAGCAGTCTCACTGGTCAAACTATCCCCGTCAATCGCTATGGGGTCGGCGATATTCAATTCAGTCAGACCGCCAATCAACGAGCTAAGATTTCCCTAAGTGTTAGTAGAGATAGTCCCGATTGGCAAGCTCTCTATAGTCGTTTTGGTGGCTTGGTTTTACTGCCTAGGGGTGGTCTGGGTGCCGTGGATAATATCTCCTCACCTCCCCCCACTAGCGCCACCAATCCCAATCCTCGTCCCAACAATCCCCCCCCGAAAACTGCCAATAATCCCCCTTCTAGCAATCGTTTGGCCACGATCTCCTCGATCGATCTGACGGGCAATAACGATCGCCTCTTAATTCGCGCGGATTTACCCCTGAAAGCTAACGGCAGTGTTAACCGGGATGGTGTCTATGAACTACGCATCGAAAATGCTAAGTTAGCCGAGTCTTTTCGCGGTCCGCGCTTCGGCCGCTATAGTCCTATCTATCAATTGCGGGTACGTCAGGAAAGCGCCAATAAGGTGCTGATTTTGGTACAGACGGCCGTGGGTTTTCAACTGGGACAATTAACTCAATCGGACAGTCAAACCCTAGCCCTAGAATTGCTTTCCTCCCGCAATTCTAGCCCCCTTTCTCAGGTTCCTGACTCCACTACTATCCCTGTTCCTTTACCCCCCAATACGGGGCAATTTAACCCACCGCCGCGCCCTTCTAACCCCACTCCTAATCCCCCCCAACAACGCAATAGCCGCTTTCTAGTGGTGATCGATCCGGGCCATGGTGGTAAGGATCCGGGGGCGATCGGAATTGGTGGCCTTCAGGAAAAAAACGTAATTCTGCCCATTTCCCTAGAAGTTACCCGCATCCTGCAACAACAGGGCATCGATGTGCGTCTAACTAGAGATAGCGATTTTTTTGTCACCCTGCAAGGGCGCACGGATCTGGCTAACCGGATCGATGCCGATCTATTTGTCAGTATCCACGCTAACTCTATGGGGAAAGCACGACCGGATGTCAATGGCCTAGAGGTGTATTACTTCGGTGATCGCCGTTTATCGGATACCATCCATCGCAATATTGTCCGCACTGTCGATATGCGCGATCGGGGGGTGCGTCGGGCCCGTTTCTATGTGCTGAGAACCTCCAGAATGCCCTCTACCCTCGTGGAAGTGGGTTTCGTCACCGGCGCTGAGGATGCTGCTAAATTAGCCAATGTCAACTTTCAACGACAAATGGCGGCGGCGATCGCTGGGGGGATTATTGAATATATTCAACGAAATCTCCGTTAATGATTAAATGATTGGAGCATTAGTTTACTAATCAAAAAATCCGTGTTTTAATATCATCAAATAAAGCTATTTTAGATCAGCGTTTTCCTCGATATTATCTATGAGAGAATCACAACTTAGTCCGATTGGTGTGTTTGATAGTGGCGTGGGTGGACTGACCGTTTTAAGGGAGTTGTATCGACAACTGCCCCAAGAATCAATTCTCTATTTCGCTGATACCGCTAGACTTCCCTACGGAACTCGTTCTAAAGGGGAAATTATCGAATTTGTCCGGGAAATTCTCACTTGGATGAGCGAGCGCCGGGTGAAAATGGTGATTATGGCTTGTAATACCAGTTCCGCCTTGGCTTTAGAAGAAGTACAGGCCGAATTTAAAGATTTACCAATTTTGGGGGTAATTTTACCCGGTGCCAAAACTGCCGTTAAACAAGGAAAGCGCATTGGGGTGATTTCTACCCCGGCTACGGCTAAAAGCAATGCCTATAAACAAGCGATTCAAGAAATCGATCCTACTGCCCAAGTTTGGCAAATTCCCTGTCCTGAATTTGTCCCTTTGATCGAGGCTAACCGCATTTTTGACCCCTACACCACGCAGGTGGCTAGGGAATATCTTCAGCCTTTACTAGCAGAAAATATTGATACTCTGGTCTATGGTTGTACCCATTATCGCCATCTTTCCCCGGTTTTACGTCGTCTTTTACCTAGTTCCGTGCGCTTGGTAGATCCCGCCGCTGCCGTTGTGCGATCGGCGGAAAAAGAGCTAGAATTATTAGGTCTAAAAAATCCCGAAACACCCCTACCTACTAACTTCGCAGTTAGCGGTGATCCTGACACTTTTGCTCGTTTATCTCGTCAATGGCTCGGTTTTTCTCCCAGGGTAGAAAAGGTTTATCTGCAATGTCGGGTGAAGACCCTCGGTTTTACCGATGGGATGAAACAAAGGCCAGTATAGAACAGCGAACCACAGCTAAAAATAAGTGTCTAGTCTCAAGAGCGAAATCTCGAATGACTTCTGACATTGTTAATGGCATTCTAGTTGCGTATTCCGAAGTGCGCTTGCTCTTCTTTTGGGGTCATTAGCCTTGGCAGTCTTTTTTCCTTTAAAGGTCTGGAAGTACTCACGAAAAATAGCTACCATATAAGTATAGCGGCTAGGGTAAACAACCGCTTGAAAAACCCCTGTAGTCTAATCACTACGCTATCTGCACCTTGACAATCAAAGATATGGGGTTCTACCTAGGGTTTGCGGCAAAAAGTTTTTCCTGGGGGCAGGGTGTGGGGTGTGGGGTGTAGGGTGTAGGGTTTTACCGATTTTGAGGTAGTCAGTTACCTAATTTTCAGGGAAAAAGTCCAGGAATTTTACCCCCGATCCCTCCAATGGTCGGCACTTTTTGAGGGAAAAAAAGTCTAAAAGCCTTATCCAACAAAGTTTTTAGATTTATTCAGCAAGCCCTACCTAATGTTCTAGTTTCTACCTGTAGGTAGGTAAAATCTTTGCAGGAACTAGACAAAGCAGTATTTGAAGCTAACACTTCAATTAAAGCAAATTTTGTAGAAATACAACTAGGGTGGGGCGCACCCAAAGTTAACGCTTGAGGAGAGAACCACCTCTGGGTTGAGAATCGCAAGGTACTTAGTCTAAGTGGACTCGGTGAATCAAGAATCCCTCGCTTGAGCGCGACGGGAGCGTCAACTGCCTGTCCCCGTTTTATAGCCGTCAGTCTTTTCAGCCCACATTCCGCACCCTAGTCGTTGAAATCAAAAGTTGCTCTAGCCCTTGTATAGTAAGACTTTTAGCGATTACTAAGAATTATGAAGTGTCACACTCTAGTCAGCGATCGCCAGCTTAATGAGAGTTGATCTCAATAATTTGGTATCAGAGCTATCAGATTTTTAGGGCTAATTGTGCATCTGCTGGGCAAACAAATTAGCCTGTAATTCAGAGCCGGCAATCGTTTTGACGATTTAGATAAAATTTTCAATGTGACACTTTAGGGTGC
>NZ_JASJFB010000758.1:0-1500 GCF_030065455.1 Microcystis sp. M53602_WE12
AAAGTACCAGATATGGGAGTGATCAGGGGGAAATTCAGGGACTTTTTCCCTGAAAATTAGGTAATTGACCCCCTCAAAATCGGTAAAACCCCACACCCCACACCCCACACCCTACACCCTGCCCCTAGGAAAAACTTTTTGCCGCAAACCCTAATTAGAATGCCAAAAGGTCAGGAAAAACGCCCCCAGGCCACACCAATCAGGATAGTAACCCCGAAAAAGAGACGATACCAGACAAAAACCCAGGTACTCTGTTTTTTGAGATAATCTAATAACCAAGCGATCGAAAGATAGGAAAATATCCCCGAGGAAATTACCCCAATAGCGAGGGGAATTAATTCACTGGTGTTAATCTGGTCGAGAACTCCTTTAAATTCCACTAAACCGGCTAAAGTTATCGCCGGAATCCCCAGCAGAAAGGAAAATCGCGCCGCTACGGCCCTTTCTAAACCCATGAATAACCCGGCAGTTAAGGTGGACCCAGAACGAGATACCCCCGGTATTAGGGCTAAAGCTTGGGCTAATCCCATTAAAACCCCGTCTTTTTGTCGCAAAGTCTCAAAACTGCGTTTATGTTTCCCGATTTTTTCGGCCGTAGCTAAGAGTAAAGACATGACTATAGAGGCACAGGCGATCGCTGTCATGCTTCTCAGGGGGGAATTATCTAAATCGGGAATGAAAAGTTTCATTAACAAACCGAAGAAAACAATCGGAATTGTGCCTAGGATAATCCCCACGGCCAAACGAAAATCCTGGGAACGATAATCGGAACTAGCCACCGCTTTCACCATTCCTGTGGATATTTGCCTTAAATCCTGCCAAAAATAGGACAATACCGCCGCAATACTGCCCAATTGAATCACTGCCGTATAGGTGACACCGGGATCTCCCCAACCCAAAAAGACGGGAATCACTTTTAGATGAGCGGTACTGCTAATCGGCAAAAATTCCGTCACTCCCTGCACAAATCCCAAAAAAATCGCCTGTAACCAGTTAATTTTTGCCAGAGGTATGGCGCTAGTGGTTGATTGGGCAATGGCGGCGGGTGTAATCGCCAAAATCACCGTTATTATCGCTAGTCCTAGCCATTTATAGCTTTTTTTCAGGAAGGAAAACATCATTTTTCAGTAAAAAAAGGGGTTGGGTGTGGGGTGTGGGGTGTGGGGTGTGAGAGTTGGGGAAATTAACTAATCAATATTACTGCCTTTTGTCTATCTCAATAGCTTTTTTTCAGGAAGGAAAACATCATTTTTCAGTAAAAAAAGGGGTTGGGTGTAGGGTGTGGGGTGTGGGGTGTGGGGAGACCACTTCGTGCGCGTTGCGGGGGGAGATGGGGAAATTAACTAATCAATATTACTGCCTTTTGTCTATCTCAATGGAACGAGAGGACTCCCGTTAAACCGCGTAGCGGTTAACGGGAGATGAATCGCCACCAGAATAAAACTAACGCGGTAGGGTTTCCACTTTTGGGGAGTTTTGGTTCTCGACGTATTTTTTTAG
>NZ_JASJFB010000324.1:0-10278 GCF_030065455.1 Microcystis sp. M53602_WE12
ACTCAATTGTCTATCTTTTGGTATTAACCTATTTGTGCCTTAAGTCCTTTCCTGTATGAATTTCAGCTACTTTTGAGCGTAGTTGCTCTCATCGAATTTTATTTTAAGTTAATTATTTGCATAACAATTCCCGAAGAGCCAAATTTTCCTTCCTCCTTTAAAAACCCACCTCCCCACTTCCCACTTCCCCATTCATAATTATTCCCACTTGCAAGAGTGCCTTTTTGAACCTTTCCCTAAAAAGGTCTTAATTTTAGGGAAATACAGTTAAAGGAATCCATTCGTAGGTGTTGACAATGCCTTGAAAATAATCATTAATAGTTTCTCTGGAATAGGGAACAACACCCTCTTCACCAAACCAACGTTCATAAATTGTCACCGCTTGTTGTTGGTCACTAACGATCCCTTCCATGAATTTTAATAGGGTATAATTAACCGTATCGCGCCATTTAGAGTCATTTTCAGGTAAAGTACAGGCATAGGATTCGTAGGCGTAGGGATAGGAGGGAACTATGGCTAAATTATTGGGATTTTTAGCGTTTTTCCTTAAACCTTCTAGGGTAATGCCATCGCTGGCAAAACCATCAATTTCTCCCGCTTCTAGTTTTTGTAAACCCTCGCCACGATTTTTAACTTTGACCAAAATAGCGGCGGGTTGTTGAGTTTTAATTACTGCTTCATTAGTAGTATTGGCAATTACTCCAATGCGTCTGCCTGCCAAGCTACCGATGTCATCAAGATTACTACCTTTGCGGGTTAACAATTGAGTGCCACTGGCAAAATAACTAACGGAAAAATCAACTTCATTTTCTCTTTTCCAAGTAAAAGTAGTGGAGCCACATTCGATATCTATCACCCCTGTTTTCAACTTTTCAAAACGATTTTGGGGAGTAATCTCAACAATTTTTAACTTAATTGGTTTTCCTAACTTCCGTTCGGTTTCTTTGCGAATTAACTCTAACATATCAAGGCTGTAACCCACCCACTTGCCCTGGGAGTTGACAAAACCAAAGGGAATAGCATCTTTACGAGCGCCCGCAGTAATTACCCCAGTTTTTTGAATGCGATCGAAGATTGCTCCGGCAAGGCTAGAATGGTTACTGGTGAGGGTTAAAGCTACTGTCATCGTCATGACGGCAAGTGTACGCTTCATTTTTTTTCCTAATCTGAAAGTGGCTCAAGTCTGGGACTGTTTCAGGAGACTGAGAGTTTCCCAGAGGAAGATTTTTCAGAGGAGATTGCTGGGGACAAAAAAAGAGGAGAGATGTTACTCTCTCCCCCTTTCAGTTTTTTCGACAGCATTTTAAATTGTTTTTTCAGTTGTCGCTGTCGGGCTGAACCGCCCTTGCCTTTGTCGTTACGTCCCTGACGGCGGGGGGACTCCCATCGCTTAAGTCGCATAGTTTTTAATTCAAATTTGGTTAGTTATCTGTATTGTAACAGGGTTAGCGTCAGTTTGGGTTAAGGAAATGAACTGACGGGGTGTAGGGTGTGGGGTGTGGGGTGTGGGGTTTTACCCATTTTCAGTAACCCATGCGGGCGTTGGGTTTCATGCTTCAACCCAACCTACATTCATCTTATATTTAATTCCACCCACCCACTTAACCAACCTTGTCCACCTAATTAGTATTTTCCTATGCTTAGTCAGCAACTTTGGCACAGCCATCAAGATCTAGTACAAGCTTGTCTAGAACACCCTTTTGTGCGAGGTATCGCCACAGGAGAGCTTAAACGGGACTGTTTCGCTTTCTATGTCGGTCAAGATGCTTTTTTTCTGGAATCTTTCGCCCGTGCTTACAGTATCGCCGCCGCTAAAGCTCCCGATTGGCAGGGATTCACTAGCTTTCATCGGTTAGCGGCAGGGGTATTAAAGGAATTAGAATTACACGAAAATTACGCTTTACAGTGGGGGGTTGACCTGAGAAAGGTTCAGCCCGCTAATGCCACCCGTTGCTATACGGATTTTCTTCTCGCTACCGCTTGGATGGGTGATATCGGTGCGATTGCCGTGGCGATGAGTCCCTGTATGCGTCTTTATGCTTATCTGGGTCAACAATTAGCCTTAGAGCCGATTCCTGAGAATCCCTATCAAGCTTGGATTGATAGTTATAGTGGGGATGAATTCGCCGCTTTAGCAAGCCAGTTAGAGGAATTGGCGGATAAATACGCCCCGATGACGGAAAATATCTCTTTATCCTATCGTTATGCCCTTAGTTGTGAACAGGAATTCTTTAGTGCCGCCTACAGCTGGGGCAAATCTTAAAATTTTCCCGTCACAATGTTAAGAAATATAAATAACGCTAAGATTAAGGTAAGCAAAATCGTCATTATAAGAATAATGTTTCCTTCGCAACCCACCGAAAACGAACTCCTGAAAACTATATTGGAACCTCTACTAGAGGATTTCACCCATTGGTTTTCCCGTTCCCGTCTCCTCCTCGAATCCGAGAGATTATCCTTTCTCAGCGTCGAGGAACAAAACGATTTATTGGCAAGAGTCAAAAACGCCCAACAGGAGGTGGCCACGGCTTATTTACTCTTTAAAACCACAGGTGGTCAGGTGGGTATCGAGGCCAAGATGTTGTTGCCTTGGCATCAGTTGGTGGCAGAGTGTTGGGGAGTCAGCAGTCGTCGTCGTCGATTACAGGGTTGGGGAGAATATCAATCTCCTCAAACTGATGCTTAACCTGAAACTTTTTGGTAAGCTAGAGAGTTGAGCGAATTTTTAGCATAAAGTTTTGGCAATTAGGGAATATTCACACATAATTCATGGGAGACTCGGCCAATGTTACATCTGCTCTATATCCTCGCCTTCACAGTTATCGCTTTTTTGACCATTAATAATTTAATTCGGAGTCTGATTACTGTCAGCATGGATTCCCAGAAACGTCCTGCTAAATCGGCTAATTCCTATAATCCCTACGGTTATCCCATGACTTCCCATCCCGAACTTTTGGACGAGGCCGGACAACCGATTAATGAACCTCTGTTAGTGATTCGTTCTCTCACTGTCGAAGATGCTCGTCAGCAGTTAGATGCCATTTATAATTCTTCTCCCAGTGCCACCAAAGAGCAAGATGAAGAAATCTAATTGGGGTTGGCTGAATAAATCTAAAAATCTTGTTGGGTAAGACTTTGAGACCTTTTTGAAATCCAAAAGTGCTAGGCAAGAGAGTGATCAGGGGGAAAATTCAGGTGCTTTTTCCCCGAAAATTAGGTAATTGACCTCCTCAAAATCGGTAAAACCCTACACCCCACACCCCACACCCCACACCCTGCCCCCACCAGCAAACTTTTTCAGCAGACCCTAATTGGTTCTAGAATGGCGGTCTTTGAAAACAGATATATTTATCTACACGGTTTTGCTTCTGGCCCCCAATCAACAAAAGCGCAATTTTTGAGACATTGTTGGCAAAAGAGGGGTTTAGCAATGGAAATTCCCGATCTTAACGGTGATGACTTTTCTAGCTTAACTCTCACTCGTCAGATTGTTCAAGTCGGCCAATTGATTGAACAATCTCAGTTTCCCGTTACACTGATTGGTTCCAGTTTTGGCGGTTTAACGGCAGCTTGGCTGGCAGAAACTTATTTTCAGGTGCAAAGGCTCGTTTTATTAGCTCCCGCTTTTAATTTCGGGCCGATTTGGTTAGGACAATTGGGAGCAGAAACCCTAGCCAATTGGCAAAAATCTGGGAGTTTATCGGTTTATCACTACGGTTATCGTCGTTATCTGCCGATTTATTACAAGTTTATTGAGGATTTAGCTAATTATCCCCAAGAAAAGTTAATCAGGCAGCTCCCCACCCTGATTATTCATGGCAGTAACGATGGGGTAATTCCCCCAGAAAATAGTCGCTATTATGCTTTTTCTCGTCCTTGGGTACAGTTAATCGAATTAAATAGCGATCATGCCCTTACCGATGTTTTGACGAGAATCTGGGCTGAAATACAATTATTTCTCAATTTTTGACTAAATAGGGTTGGCTGAATAAATCTAAAAACCTTGTTGGATAAGGCTTTTAGACTTTTTTTCCCTCAAAAAGTGCCAACCATTGGAGTGATCGGGGGTAAAATCCCTGGACTTTTTCCCTGAAAATTAGGTAATTGACCCCCTCAAAATCGGTAAAACCCTACACCCTACACCCCACACCCTACCCCCACGAAAAACTTTTTCAGCAAACCCTAAATAAAAAACCCCCCCTTCGATCGGAAAAAGAGGAGGAAGTTTAGTGCATTTGTATTGGGCTTTGAGAAGATTTTTCAGCTTCTCAGTCTAAAGACAAGAGATTTTCTCCTGATGTCTTCCCACTACCAAAGTCCGCGGATAGGAGATACACTAGGCTCGGGAGCGGGTTGAGGAGCAACTTCAGTAAAGGTTCTGGTTTCCGGCGGTAAAGCGGGAAGTCCCCAAGCGGGTTCTTTTTGGTTAACTTCTCTTAAAAGTTGCGAGCGAGTAGCGCTGGTGGAGATTTCCGATTTTAGTTTCAAGCGGGAAACCCAATAGGGACGAGCTTTACCCACATAAACTAATTTGCCATCTACCACTTGCAAAATCACGTCATCACCACCCATGGCATCCCCAACAATACGAGCGGTGGTTCCGTCGGCAAAGTCGCCACTGAAAATTTCTTTGCCATCCACTGTCACAGGTCTGATCAATTGGATGGACAGAATTCCACCCACGGTTCCCCGGACGCGACCCAGTATATAGTCACCGGGGTTGAGTTGTGGCTCACCTCTGTAGGTGTTATGGCCGCGCAGTTGACTGATCAAGATTTCGTTATTTTGTGGTCCTGCTTGTGCGGGTACAGCGCCAAGGGTAGTTAGGGCAACTAAACCGGCAAAACCAGCGACAAGGGAAATTTTGTTAAACACAATTACCTCAAGCAAAAAGTTAGTAAATTACCTAGAGACGTTCTAGATTATAACTTAGTTCCCAATTTTGTCTATATTGCGAAATATTTGTTTAATAATTTCTCGATCGAGGTGTTGAGGGTTGGGGGTTGGGTTTTTAGGGTGTTAGGGTGTTGGGGTGTTAGGGTGTTAGGGTGTTAGGGTTTTAGTTGAAATTCCCCCATTCCCCTACCCCCCCACCTCCTAATTCATAATTCATAATTCCCACCTCCCCACTTCCCCATTACCCTCATTACCCTATCCCCTAAAAACTCGATTAAGCTGGGTTTTAAGATCGATCGATATTGCTGAATAATTCAGGATCGAGGATGGGTAGTTCGATATCTGTTTCTGCTGGGGGAGAGGGTAACTGGAAACGATTTAAGGTTTGTTGAATGCGATCGAAAATGGTGATTTTTTGCTCGCTATTGTTCTGGGGTTCGGGAATAGGTTCCACTTCTACCGGAGGCTAAATACTAGAGGCCGGTTCGTTAATCTCCTTTGTCTCCGGTATGGTGGTTAAGGGAGATTCGATCGCTTCAGGGGTTTCCTCTACCTTTTCGATTGTTTCTGTCTCTACTGGTTTTTCTTCCACTATTGGGGTTTCTGGCTCAATAACAGGAGTTTCTTCCACTATAGGGGTTTCTGGCTCAATAACAGGAGTTTCTTCCACTATAGGGGTTTCTGGCTCAATAACAGGAGTTTCCTCCTCAATAACAGGGATTTCCTGAACTATAGGGGTTTCTGGCTCAATAACGGGGGTTTCTTCCACTATAGGGGTTTCTGGCTCAATAACGGGGGTTTCTTCCACTATTGGGCTTTCTGGCTCAATAACGGGAGTTTTTTCCTGTAGACTGGGAATGGTTTTATAGTTGGGATCAACAATGCTACGGGCAATTGTAGGGGATAAATCGCCGCGGACTAATTGACTAAGGCCGTCTCGGTAAGAGGGATCAAAGCTAATCACGCGCACGCTGGTATTAAACTCGTTTTCGATTTTATTTCCCTTACCATCGATGAATTCTAATTGTACCCAGTTATTGCCCTTGGCAAAACCCTTGAGATAGATCGGTTCCCAAGTATCAAGCAGAAAACTTTCACCGTTGACAGTGACACGAATGCGCCAATTTTGAAGACTATTATCCTCGTTGGCAGTATTGGGCAGACGTAGAGGAGCATTACTCAGATAAAAATCGAGCAGGATCGGTTCTGCGCCGTAGATTCCTTGCGGACTACTGTAGGTTAACAGGGGTAAGTTGTTATCAGGGGCATTTTTGCCTGTTTTTGTCAGAATATGAAAGGTTGTTTCAGCGAAGGCCCCATCATTTTTAAAACTTTCCTGCCAAGGCCGCATGGACAAGACGCGGAGGGTGTGAGTACCGGGGGCAAGATTTTCTAGGATAATCGGTTGCTTGAGGTCGTAGATAGCCGCTGCTGGTTCATTATCGACAATTAGGCTCAAGTGGGGTCCTAATTTCAGGGTATCGTCTTGGAAAATTGGCAGATCTGACACTTGTAGTTTAACTGTCACCTGAGGGTCATCGAAAACTTGTTCGGCCAGAGGACTGAGAATCGTTACTTGGGGAGCGTAACGATCTAAACTGGGTCGCAGTTCCTGAATTAGGGCCGGGGGGGCAACCTCAGAAATGCGGCCTTGGACGACGGGAAGATGAAGGGTTTCGGAAGTGGGGAGATTGGTAGCCGTCAGGCGATCGCCACAGGCGGTTAACAGAATGGTCAGTAAACCGATCACAAGACATATACGAAGGGTTTTGACTGGGATTAATTTATGTAGTAGGGATAGCACGTTCCTCCTAGAGCCAAGGCCAAAATCTATACAAACCATTGATTTTTGCTAGAGTCATTGAATGCTCTGGTGTCAGCAAAAGCGCGAGAAGATGAGGTTATGGCCTCAATTTTACAGAATTGTTTGATTGTTTTTTGAGAATCTATCTATTGAATTTTCTATATGGTCTGGTGAGGGAGAAAAAGGTGAAATCGGCTTCTGGGGCGACAATTAATAAACTTTTGTAAAGAAAAATTACCGGTCTGACCCTGACTAAGACCGTCCATAGCAGAAAATGTCTCTCCTATCAAGGATTGAGAGAATTTTAATTATTGTTAAGCACAACGAACAGAGGAGAGAACAAAGACTTATCATCTACTATTGATGCTTTCGACTGGAATCTCACCCAAGAGGAAAGTCAAGCGACATTAACAAAAGGTGGGTCAGATTTCAACTTGCCTTTTTTAGGTTAAAAAATCTATCCTCAAATAAAACGCTAAGTCTATTGTCGAGAGAGGAGAATCCTCATGGCACTCCCCCCCAAAGCGGTAGCTAAAGTGATTGTAGATAAAGACCCAGTACCTACTTCCTTTGAGAAGTGGGGTCAGCCGGGGCATTTTGATCGCACTTTAGCCAAAGGACCCAAAACCACCACCTGGATTTGGAACCTACACGCCAACGTCCACGATTTTGATAGTCAAACCAGCGATCTAGAAGATATTTCTCGGAAAATCTTCAGCGCCCACTTCGGACATCTCGCCGTTGTCTTCGTTTGGCTGAGTGGAATGTACTTCCACGGCGCGAAATTTTCTAACTATGAAGCTTGGTTAACCAACCCGCTCGCCATCAAACCCAGCGCCCAAGTGGTCTGGCCGATCGTCGGTCAAGGCATCCTCAACGGCGATGTGGGCGGTGGTTTCCACGGTATTCAGATCACCTCTGGTCTGTTCTACCTCTGGCGCGCCTCCGGGTTCACCAACAGCTATCAGCTATACTGCACCGCTATCGGTGGTTTAGTTATGGCGGGCCTGATGCTGTTTGCCGGTTGGTTCCATTACCACAAAAGCGCACCGAAACTGGAATGGTTCCAAAACGTGGAATCGATGATGAACCACCACTTGGCGGGTTTACTCGGCTTAGGTTCCCTAGGTTGGGCCGGTCATCAGATTCACGTTTCTTTACCGGTGAACAAACTCCTCGATGCGGGAGTCGCTCCCCAAGACATCCCCTTGCCCCACGAGTTCATTCTCGAACCGAGCAAGATGGCGGACTTATATCCCAGTTTCGCCCAGGGTTTGACCCCCTTCTTTACCCTTAACTGGGGTGCTTACTCGGATTTCCTCACCTTCAAAGGTGGCTTGAACCCCGTGACTGGTGGTCTCTGGCTTTCCGATACCGCTCACCATCACTTGGCGATCGCTGTATTATTCATCATTGCCGGTCATATGTACCGTACCAACTGGGGTATCGGTCACAGCATGAAGGAAATCCTCGAAAACCACAAAGGTCCCTTCACCGGTCAAGGTCACAAAGGACTGTACGAAATCCTGACCACCTCTTGGCACGCCCAGTTAGCGATTAACCTGGCTCTCTTAGGTTCGCTAACCATCATCGTGGCCCACCATATGTACGCCATGCCGCCTTATCCCTATCAGGCGACTGACTACGCCACCCAACTATCCTTGTTCACTCACCACACTTGGATCGGTGGCTTCTTAATCGTCGGTGCGGGAGCGCACGGAGCGATCTTCATGGTGCGGGACTACGATCCAGCCAAAAACGTGGATAACCTGCTCGATCGGATGATCCGTCATCGCGACGCAATTATCTCCCACCTGAACTGGGTATGTATTTTCCTTGGCTTCCATAGCTTCGGTTTATACATTCACAACGACACCATGCGGGCTTTTGGTCGTCCCCAAGATATGTTCTCGGATACGGGAATTCAACTACAACCCATCTTTGCCCAATGGGTACAAAGTCTCCACACCCTGGCCCCCGGCAACACCGCTCCTAACGCTCTCACTACCGCTAGTTATGCTTTCGGTGGCGACGTAGTAGCAGTGGGTGGCAAAGTGGCCATGATGCCGATCACCCTCGGTACTGCCGATTTCCTCGTGCATCACATCCACGCCTTCACCATCCATGTCACCGTGTTGATTCTCCTCAAAGGGGTTCTCTACGCTCGCGGTTCCCGTCTGATTCCCGATAAAGCGAATCTCGGTTTCCGTTTCCCCTGCGATGGTCCCGGTCGCGGCGGTACCTGCCAAGTTTCGGGTTGGGATCACGTCTTCCTCGGCCTGTTCTGGATGTACAACTCCCTCTCGGTCGTAATCTTCCACTTTAGCTGGAAAATGCAGTCCGATGTCTGGGGAACCGTCGCCCCCGATGGCACTGTCACCCACGTTACCCTCGGTAACTTCGCCCAAAGTGCCATCACCATCAACGGTTGGTTACGGGATTTCCTCTGGGCGCAAGCAGCGCAAGTCATTAATTCCTATGGCTCCGCCCTGTCTGCCTACGGAATCATGTTCCTAGCCGGTCACTTCGTCTTCGCGTTTAGCTTGATGTTCCTGTTCAGTGGTCGCGGCTACTGGCAAGAATTAATCGAGTCGATCGTCTGGGCGCACAACAAGTTAAGAGTTGCCCCCGCTATCCAACCTCGCGCCCTGAGCATCATTCAAGGTCGTGCCGTTGGTGTGGCTCACTACCTCTTAGGCGGTATTGTCACCACTTGGGCATTCTTCTTGGCCAGAAGTCTCTCGATTGGCTAAACTTGCCTATAAGGGCTTGCCAGTCCCCCGGGGATTGGCAAGACTAGGCAGAACCAGCGTCGATTGACCGATACCTCTGTAAGCGTTTCCTATTACAGTGGGTGAATTGAAAAAAGGAAATAACCAGCACTCGTGTAAGAGCCTCAGTTATTTAGAGAGGAGAATTTCCTAAACAGCTATGGCAACTAAATTCCCTAAATTTAGCCAAGATCTAGCCCAAGATCCGACTACCCGTCGGATTTGGTACGGGATCGCCACAGCCCACGATTTTGAAAGTCATGATGGCATGACGGAAGAGAATCTCTACCAAAAGATTTTCGCGTCGCACTTCGGCCACATTGCAATCATTTTCCTGTGGACTTCCGGTACTATATTCCACGTCGCTTGGCAAGGTAACTTCGAGCAGTGGATCAAAGATCCCTTAAACATCCGTCCCATCGCCCATGCGATTTGGGATCCCCAGTTCGGTAAAGGCGCTGTAGATGCCTTCACCCAAGCTGGCGCTTCTAATCCGGTTAACATCGCCTATTCCGGGGTTTACCACTGGTTCTACACCATCGGTATGACCTCCAACCAAGACCTATACCAAGGTGCGGTGTTCCTGCTGATTCTCTCGGCGATTTTCCTCTTTGCTGGCTGGTTACACTTACAACCTAAGTTCCGTCCTAGCCTCGCTTGGTTCAAAAACGCTGAATCTCGCCTGAACCACCACCTCGCCGCTCTGTTCGGTGTTAGCTCTCTGGCTTGGACCGGACACCTCGTTCACGTTGCTATCCCCGAATCCCGCGGTCAGCACGTTGGTTGGGACAACTTCCTCTCCACTCC